>JAURLY010000014.1 GCA_030830945.1 Gammaproteobacteria bacterium
AGAAGGTTCCAAAAGAGCAACAATCATCGTTCTCATCATTATTATGGTGGCAGCGCTCGGTATCGCCGGCTTCAGTATTGTGGATGCCAATATTCGCAATGCACAAGACCGCGAGTCCCAATCGATATTGAATCAAATGCAATCCGAGGTTTATGACCTCATGATTATCGCTCAGGAAGCTGCTGCAGGTGATGAAAACGCGCTGTTTATACTTCCTGACCTGAAAAACCAAATCCTCGGTTTAATGAGTCAATTCAATTCATCGGAAGATGAAATTGAAGATAACTCCCGCGCAACTCTTTCTAACCAGATCAATATAATTTCTGAAAATATTGATGTAATAGAATCGCAGACCGATAACGTTCTTTTTCTATACGACCAACTTGCCATCCTCGAAGCCAGTATCCCACAGATCCAGCAGGCCTACACTAATATTGTGGACACCATGCTTCAAGCCGAGTCGCCTTCCGATCAGGTTGCCGAAGCCCAGGCACAGGTGTGGCGTGCAGAGCGTCTGCTTACTTCCCTTAACAGAATTCTTAGTGGTACCGACGACGCTGTGGCTTCGGCAGAACAATTCCGACAAGACGTCCTCGTATTCAACCAGATATTGATAGGAATGCAGGAAGGCAACCTAATCATGGGGATATCACGAGTTGAATCACCAGAAGCTCGATTGCTTTTAGAGCAAGTGGACTCACAATTCTCTGAATTGAACCAATCCATCGAATCGGTAATTTCTGCCTCACCTGCCTTGGGCCAAATTGCGCAAGCCAGCAGCCTGATTCTTGATACAGCAGCGTCTCTGCTGCAATCGACCACTGCGGTATCCGATGAAATCTCTGCATTGGCTGACAATGTTCAAAAGCGTCCGCTCTCTACAGCGTTCACAACTCTGGTAGCAGCTAGTGTCGTCGTTCTTGTCTTGTTTATTTTGGGCGTACAAATTTACTTCAATACGCGTAAAAACCTGGTTAGCACAGAAGACACCAACGAACGAAACCAGGAAGCCATTTTGCGACTGCTGGACGAAATCGCCGATCTCGGTGAAGGTGACCTTACCGTACACGCAACGGTAACCGAAGACTTCACAGGCGCAATCGCCGACTCAATTAACTACGCGATCGAACAACTACGAGAACTGGTGGCCCGGGTTGCCTCTACCGCTGAATCGGTTGCAGCTTCCTCCAACGAAACTCGAGCAACCTCTCTGCGTCTGTCCGAAGCATCGGAGCATCAGGCCACCCAGATCGCCAATGCATCGAGCTCTATTAACGAAATTTCTGAAAACCTTTCGAAAGTTTCCGAAAACGCCGAGCAATTGGCAAATACTGCCCAGCGCTCGGTAACTGTCGCCCGAAATGGTGCCAGTGTTGTACAAAACACCATCGAGGGAATGAACAACATTCGTGAACAGATCCAGGATACCTCCAAACGTATTAAACGACTGGGGGAATCCTCTCAAGAAATTGGTGACATCGTATCGTTGATTAACGAGATCGCCGACCAGACAAACATTCTCGCACTTAACGCCTCAATCCAGGCGGCCATGGCGGGTGAAGCCGGTCGAGGTTTCGCGGTGGTAGCGGATGAAGTACAGGGTCTGGCTGAGCGGGCAGCAGCCTCCACACGCCAAATTGAAAACCTAGTGAAAACAATTCAGTCCGATACCAATGAGGCCGTGGCCTCAATGGAGCAAACCACAGCAGAGGTGGTGCGGGGAGCCCAGCTTGCCAACAATGCGGGTAACGCTCTAAACGATATTCAAACCACTTCTGAGAATTTGGCCACCCTGATTCTAGCCATTGCGAAAGAAACCCAGAATCAATCACAAAGCGCCGAGAGCATTGTGGGGTCCATGCGGGTTATTCAGGACATCTCTGCACAGACTCTGGAAGGTACGACGGAATCAGCGCGCGCGGTAGGTGAGCTATCAGAGCAAGCTGATGAACTGCGCCAATCCATCGCTGACTTTAAGCTGCCAGATGCGATGCAGCCTGAATCTATCGAAGAAGCGCCGGATGAAGATTTGGCCATGGGCGTTGATGAAATGAGCTTCGTTGATGTCGAGGAAGACCAGGTATCAGACGACGCTCAATCGATGGATGACTATGACAGTGCAATACTTGGCCCTGATCAGGAAGAGAGTGAAGAAACGACCAGTTTTGATGCCGATTCCAGTGATGATAGCGATGAAGATGCCGACCTTGATGTGGAATTTGCTGATGACTTCGATGTGAATGTGGATGAAGTACAGCTCTCTAAGGATTCCGAAGAAGACGAGGACTCATATGACGAGGCTCTTGATGAGGTCGATTTCGCAGACGTCGATGATCAAGATGATGATCAAGATATCGACATAGAAGCCGATTCACACAACGCCGAAGATCCGACGGACACGGGAGTTGAAGCCGAAGATTTTGAAGCGACCATGATTATGGAAGCCGCTGATTTGGAAATAAATGATGACCAGCAGTCAGCAAAAGAGAAGAGCACAGAAAAAGAGATCACCATTGAAAACGACGATGAGGACACGGACTTTGCATTGGACGATGAAGACTTCTTGAGCTTTGATCTTGATGATGATGAAGAAGAAGAAAAGAAAAAATAGCAATCGAACCAGAAGCTAAAAAACAGCCATGACGCAACCCCTTCTTCAAAATCAGCCCAACTCCCTTAATTGGGCCGTTGATGAGCTCAATAATGAGCTGAATCAGGTGCTGCGCATTCTCGAAAAACACGCTGAGAAACCGGAAGGTGAGGTCGCACTGGATGAATGCATGCAGCACCTGAAACAGGTGACCGGTATATTTGCAGTTACCAGTATGGCCATACCTCAACTACTTGGCGAAGAATTGCAAACGGCTGTTTCAGACTACTCGACCCAAAAAGGTCAAGCAGCAACGGATACGATAAGTCTTGTTGCCGAAGCAATACTTGAGCTCAGCAGTTACCTGGGCAATCCAAAAGGAATCCAGCGGCTAATCCCGCAGATCAATAATCTGCGCGCCCTAACCGAAAGAGAACTTGTTACCGAATCATCAGCCGTAGAAATTGACCTGAATAAGGGCTTTAGAGCATTTAAAAAATCCAGTGCCCAACCACTGGATTCACAAACTATTCGCAAATTGCGAATGCTTTACCAAAAAACCGTTTTAAGTCTGTTTAAATCCGGCTTATCCAAAGAGAACCTTGGAGACTTGCAGAAAGTTTTCAAAATCTTTTACCAGATGGGCGGCACCCCCTATCTGTCAGCACTCGGTTATTCAGGATTAAGCCTCATAGAACGCTTGCAATCAAAAAACCTGACATTAAACATTGCCCTGAAAAGTTTGTTCAAACGTCTGGATGACGTGCTTAAAAAGCTTAATGCAGGTACAGATTACGAAGATATCGGTTTATTAAAAAATATCCTTTACTACGTGTCCTGTGGAGCAGACCACGGAGAGCTTTCAGCCAAACTGATCGAAATCTTCTCTCTGCATGACTTTGCCGACGACGCAAGCACAAAAACTTACAGCAAATCCTTATCTATGGAGCCGGAGCTTGTCGCCAAGGTTGTAGAGGTTTTACAAACTGAGATCGAGCAAGCTAAAACCTGGCTAGACGATTGCCTGCATCACGTCTGTGAATATAAAGAGGCTATCCAGCAGGTAAAAGCTATTCTGCGCCGAGCCGACGATACACTCGTTATGGTGGGTGCGGAAAATCCACGACAAACCACACATAACCTTCAGTCCATATTGAATGAATGGGAGAAATTTGGATCTGAAAATGATCTCTCTCCGGATGATCTTGATCGCTTTGCCAATGAAATGGTCAGTCTGGAATCCCAGTTAGTCCGCCTTTCTCATCCTTCCGCAAATGATTCCGAAGAATCTTCTGGAGTGTCGGGAGCAAAGTCGACCATTATTGAAGAAAGTCGGGTTGCCCTGACTCAAATTAAAACATCCATAAGCCAGTTCATTGAATCCAACTGGGAATGGGCCATGCTGAGAGAAGTTCCATCCAGTCTGGCTATGGTCGAAGGAGCCCTGCGTTTTTATCCGTTAAACGAACTCGCCCAAGTAGTGAATTGTATTCGCCGATACGTGAGTGAATCGCTTTTAGAAAAGCGTGAAGAGCCCAACCAACAGGAAATCGACCTGTTCGCAGATGTCATTGTCGCCATTGATTACTATCTGGAATGTCTGGAACGCGGAACTGCATTCAACCTTGAGTTTTTAATTGAAAGAGCACTGCAGCACTGTTCAACTCTTGGCTTTCCCTATATCGAAGAACAGGAAGAAACTGCTGCATCATCAAACGAGACGGATACGGAAGAAGAACTTCAGGAAGAAGACGAGGAAACAACAGCGTTTAGTGATACTGGCCAGTTTCATGAGAAAGATCTCTCTTCTCAGCAAGCTAAACCTCAGGAGCCTGCGAAAGCAGAAGCAACAGAAACGCCTGAAGCTATTGAGGCGCAAGAGCTCGAAGAGAACCCTGCAGAGGAACTCGAAGAGGCTCCTGACTCTATTGAAGACGACAATGATGATTTTGAAATCATTGAAATTTTTGTCGAAGAGGCCGGTGAAATTTTGCCCGTGGCCATCGAACAATTAAAAGAATGGCACGAAAATGAGGACAAGGCGGCACTGCTAGATTTACGTCGCGGTTTTCACACGCTTAAGGGCGGCGGTCGAATGATCGGTGCATCCGTTCTCGGAGAACTAAGCTGGGCATTGGAAAATCTTCTCAATCGAATAATTGATAACAGCGTCGAAATTACACCGGAAGTTTATGAACTTGTTAATGATGCTCTTGAGCAATACCCGGCACTGCTGGAAGAGCTAAGTAATTCCGGTCAGGAAACCTCAAATGAACGTATAGAGCATATCCAGACACGCGCAAAACTTCTTTCAGATCCTCTTGCCAGCAAAACCAGTGCAGCTGAGGAAAAAACATTTGAAGCGGAGCCTTCTGAAAATGAAGGTTCACCAGATGAACCAAAAACCTCCGAAGTATCAGCCCTTCAATTTACCGATGTGGATAAGGGGCATGAGGTTGCTGAGCCATCAGAAACCAAAGAAGCGCCTACTGATATCCCTCAGGAAACCGGGTCTGAAATAGATGAAGTAGTGATGACCTTTGCCAAGGAAGCTGAGAGTTATCGTCAAGCCATTATCCAGCTCGCTGCCACAGCCTCCGGCAACAAAAATGGTGGGCTACCAGACCAGTTGTTCGTCATTCTCCATACCTTGGCCGACAGCGCACGGGTCGCGGAACTGGATGAATTAGCTGACAGCATTGCGCCTATGCAAAAACTGCTGCAGCTGTACAACACTTACAATGTTGGTCTTTCGAGCGAGTTCATTGCCCTAATGAGTATCTGGACTGGTAAATTTGACAATTTACTCAACGGCCTGGCTCATTCGGGAAAGCTCGACCTTAAGCCGGTTCAGGATTTCGCAAAATCAGCGTCCGATCTATTCGACAGGGAAGAAAAAGCACTTTCGGGTGACCCTTCCTCGGATAGGAAAAAACGCTTCCTGCCACTTCACAAGCTTATGGCTGATAATCTGGATCATCTGATTATCGCTGAACAACTAATTTACGAGTGGCAACAGGGCAAGATATCCGATGAAGACCTTGACGGATTACATGCCGATGTAAAAGTTCTTCAAGAAGTTTCAGCCTCCTGCAAGGTCGAGGAAATCGTTAAACTCTGCCAACTCATTGAATCTGTTCAAACGAAGCTGACAGGACAAGATTCCCTGGAAGAAACCCAGTCTCAATGGATGGATCAAGCCTACGGCCTGTTGCTGAAAATGCTGGATGCCGTGGCCTCTTGGCAAGTCGTGCCCAAAATTAGCCACGAACTAAGCAATAACATTCCACAAATTGCTGGCCAACTTGAAGAGCAGCAGATATTTGAGGAAGAACCTTCAGAGGCTATCGGTGAAATGGAAAGTGACGAAGAGTCTCCTACCATTAAGCTCGAACCAGATTCACCCGTTGAAGATGATCTTCAATTCGATAGTAATTTCATCGATCCTGAAGATGAGTTTCAGCAAGAGTTACTGGATACCTTCCTGGAGGAAGCTGATGACCTTATGCAGGAAATTGATACCAGCATCAGTAATTGGCGTCGTGAGCCAACTGCATTTGATAATGCAGATCTTATCCATCGAGCCCTGCATACGCTTAAAGGTGGCGCCCGATTATCCGGTTTAACCAAGCTCGGCGATTACAGCCATAATTTTGAATCCTTCATCATTGATCAACAGGTCTTACAGAAGGCGGACGATAAATTTTTCAGTAAGGCACTGGAAAGACTGGATCATCTGAACACACACATCGAAGCAATTCGCGAAGCCATGCTCAGTGGCGCTTCGGTAGAAGATTTGCCTGCTCCCGACGCACCTGAAAATGCAGAAGCAAATTCAAGCGCGGCCGAACCGTCAACGGAGGAGGCTTCTTCTGTTGAAGAAGCTGCGTCAGATGACTCCCCAATGCAAGTCATTACAGCCGAGGAATTGGCTCCCACTGAATCAGATGCTCCTGCGCGAGATTCAGAAAAAATCAGTGAACAGATTCAGGAAATTGCCGCGGAGAGTGATGCAGAGACAGGCACTGATACCCGTGCGTTTGAAGCCCGACAACAGCGTCAGGAAAACATACGGCTGAGATCTGACCTGGTTGATGAAATGATCAATTTATCCAGTGAGGCCACCGTTTATCGTGGACGAGTTGAAGCTCAGCTTTCAGGGCTGGAAACCAACTTGGATGAATTGGAAGCAACCATTGGACGAATCCAGCAACTTGCGCGCCGCCTCGATACAGAAACGGAAGCGCAAATTCAATTTCGTAGTGAGCAACTGGCCGAGTCGGGTGAGGAGGAAGATTTCGATCCACTGGAAATGGACCGATATTCCACCTTGCAGCAACTCTCTCATCAGCTTATTGAGTCTGCATCCGATCTCCAGGATCTTCGGGCTAGCCTCTCAGAAACAAACCGCGATACCAATGTCTTGCTCGTGCAAAGTGGCCGTATCCAGTCAGAACTTAATGCCCAGCTTATGCGTACACGCATGGTTCCCTTCGAGCGGCTATTGCCTCGACTGGAAAGAATCGTCCGTACAGTTTCTCGCGAACTGAACAAAAAAGCGGAAATTCGCGCCCTTGATATTAGCGGTGAGATGGATCGAACCGTCCTTGAGCAACTGGTTCCACCCATTGAGCATATTCTGCGCAACTCAATTGATCACGGTATTGAAAACTCAGAAGGCAGACAACGATCTCATAAACCGGAAATCGGTCGGATAACTTTTAACCTTCATCGCGAAGGCTCTTACATGGTCCTGACCATCTCTGACGATGGTGCAGGGATAGATTTTGAGGTAGTGCGCCGACGGGCAATTGAACGAGGATTGGTCAGCGAGGCGGACAGTAGCAGTTTAACCAAAGAGGAGATTGCCGAATTTCTCTTCATGCCAGGTTTCTCTACAGCCCAAACAGTCACCCAGATATCCGGACGAGGTGTGGGTATGGACGTGGTTAAAGCCACCATTCGTGAGATGGGTGGTTCTGTCAGTGTTAGGGGTGAACTTGGGCGAGGTACCCAGTTTCAACTCTCCATACCATTTACCACTTCAATCAACCGCGCGCTGATGGTTCACTGTGGTGAGGATCTCTATGCATTGCCTTTGGCGTCACTGGAAGCCTTGGTGAGAATCAGTCGCACTGATCTGCAATCCTATTATGAAAACGCCCAGAAAAAACTGGCTTATGGGGCCGATGAATACGATTTTGGCTATCTAGGTGAATTGCTAAAAACCCGCGAACGCCCACCCATTGACGCCATTATTGAACCGACTGTATCTGTTGTTTTATTCCGTGTTGGGAATCACCGCCTGGCACTTTTGATCGATGAAATTGTCGGCAGTAACGAAGTTGTGGTTAAATCACTCAGCCACCCATTTAATGCTGTTCCTGGACTATCCGGTGCCGCAATTATGGGCGATGGCAGTGTTGTGGTAACGCTGGATATGCCTGCGCTAATCGCCAGTCATTACACAACTAACGATCTGAGCGCCGACCAGAAAGGTGTTATTCACACCCATGAGGAAGCTCATACACCAACCATTATGGTTGTGGATGATTCAGTAACCGTACGCAAGGTAACTTCACGCTTCCTGACCCGCGAGGGTTTTGTAGTAGAAACTGCGCGGGATGGTGCCGAAGCTCTGCGCATGGTTCACGATCAGGCACCTGACCTAATGCTGGTAGACGTTGAAATGCCTAGAATGGACGGCTTTGAACTACTGGGTGCCTTGCGCTCCAGTGATAAATTCAAAGATCTGCCTATTGTTTTAATTACTTCACGCACAGGCGAAAAACATAAGCAACGTGGACTTTCCCTTGGCGCCAACAATTACTTTGGTAAGCCTTATCGCGAGGATCAATTGCTCGAAGAAATTAAACGACTATTGGGTGGAAATTAGCCATGGCAAATAACTCAATCAAAGCCATTATCGGCATCTGTGATGGGTTCAATCTAATTCTTCCATCGGAAATGGTTGCGGATATTGTATCCGGCGTAAATGTATCTACAGTTGAAGCGCCTCGAGATTGGCAGCGCGGCAACCTGAACTGGAATGGAATGACCATTCCGGTATTGAGCTTTGAACAATTACTTCGCAATAAAACAGCGCGTCTTAGAGGCTCTCATATTGTCGTCATCAGAGGCACTGCTAACAGCGATGCACTGCCTTTTTATGGCCTGCCAACTCAGGCAATGCCGAACGAATACAAGCTCGAATCTGCCGACGAAATGATTGAGGAAGCCATTGCGGATGGGTTGAACATGGTCTCTGCCGCGGTGCGGGTTCGAGGCGTTCCCTGTGTTATCCCTGAAATTGCGAGCATCGAAGAAAAAGTGGCCGCTGACATGAATGTCTAGTCCAGCTTCTGGTTCTGATTTACCCGCACTTTTTGGCTTGGCTCAGCCTAGATCACCAAATTTTGATTGAAGAATACTAATAACCGCCAGGGGTGCCGTCTCTGTTCTTAGAATTCTCGGCCCCAGACTAACTCCGGTTATTCCTGCATTAATAGCCATATTAGCTTCCTGCTCAGAAAACCCGCCCTCAGGACCAATAAATAACCGAAAGCCATTGCCCTTGGGCTCAAGTGCCGAGATTGGTTGATCGGCATCCGGGTCCAACAGAATAGCCGTCCTGTTCGTTGGCTCGTCCAAAGCCTCTTTTAGGCTGACCAACGGGAACAATTCCGGCACAATGTTTCGCCCACACTGCTCACACGCACTGATTAAAATCCCTCGCCAATGCTCATGCTTTTTTTGAAAACGCTCGGCATTAAGCTTCACATCTGTGCGTTCTGTCGTAATCGGCCTGATACTCGACACACCCAACTCGGTCGCCTTTTGAAGAACAAGCTCAAACCGATCCCCTTTGGAAAGTGCGATGAGCAAGTCTATTCTCAGGGGTGATTCGGCGTTCTCACTAACGAACTCACCGACGGAAACAACTGTCTGTTTCGCATCTGCTTCATATATTTGGCATAGCCAAGCCCCACTTCGCCCATTAAATAACCAGAGCTCTCTCCCTCGCTGCATTCGCAATGCCTTACAAAGATAATTGGACTGGCCTTGTGGCAGATTCAGTGTCTCTCCTCCACGAATATCCGCATCCAAATATACTCGAGGCACTCGCATGCTTTTTATACCTGCTCAAGTAAGCCCAGATTGGCGCATATATTGGCCGTTGGCTCGTACTGATTCATGGTATAAAAATGAAACGATTCTGCTCCCAGTTCAATTAGCTGTTCACATAGATTGCTCACAACCTCTTCACCAAAACGGAGAAAATCTTCTGAACCAGACTCAAAATCGGAAAGTGACTTTTGCAGCCAGCGCGGAATTTCAGCACCACACATATCAGAAAATCGAACCAGATTATCCAGATTCGTTATAGGCATGATGCCCGGAATGATGGGCTTGTTGATACCCTGAATGTCACACTCATCAAGAAAGCGCGCATAGGCATCGGCATTATAAAAATATTGCGTGACTGCATAATCCGCACCCGCATTGAGTTTCTGCTTTAGATAACGGACATCTTCGGCGTAACCCGAAGCCTGTGGGTGAACTTCCGGATAGCAACCCACCGCAATATCAAAATGCTCACCAAAACGAGCACGAATAAACTCCACCAATTCGTTGGCATAAACCAACCGGCTATCGCTAAGCTCGGGTGGCAAGTCACCCCGCAAGGCAACCAGTCGCTTAATGCCAGCCTCTTGGTAGGTATGGAGCAAGCTTTCAATAAACTCCTCATCATCGGCGCCAAAAGATAAGTGCGGAGCAACTTCAAGCCCCTCGGCTAACATCTCCAGCACCGTATCCCGGGTGTTGTCCCTAGTTGTGCCGCCCGCCCCGTAGGTCACAGAAAAGTACTTGGGACCCAACCGGTTAAGTTTTTCACGGACTTGCTTCAGCTTTATATGCCCAACCTCTGTACGTGGCGGGAAAAATTCAAAGCTAAACGAAATATCATCTTTCATGATCTAGCCTACTTGAGGAGCAGTTAAAGCCCATCAACCATTAATATTTATAATGTTCGGGCTTATAGGGGCCCGATACTGATACGTTAATGTATTTGGCTTGCTCTTCAGTCAGCCGGGTCATTACTCCACCAAAACCAGCAACCATATGAGCTGCTACTTCCTCGTCGAGTTTCTTGGGCAGAACTTCCACACGTAATGCCGCTTGCCGATCTTCCTTACTCAGCTCAGCAAATTTCTGTTTATACAAATGTATCTGCGCGAGCACCTGGTTGGCAAAAGACCCATCCATAATTCTTGATGGGTGGCCTGTGGCATTTCCCAAATTAACCAGACGACCTTCGGATAGTAGAATCAAGAAGTCACCCGCATTGCGGTCTCGATAAACTTTATGCACCTGGGGCTTAACTTCCTGCCACTCCCAGTTTTCTCGTGTGAACGCTGTGTCAATCTCATTATCAAAGTGTCCGATATTACAAACCACCGCTCCCGATTTCAGGGCTGCAAGCATGTTTTTATCGCAGACATTAAAGTTGCCTGTACAGGTCACCAAAAGATCCACATTTTCCATAACGGATTTATCGATACAATCAGCATCGCCTGTGTTCAAGCCATCAATGAAAGGAGAAACAACCTCAAAACCATCCATGCATGCCTGCATAGCACATATTGGATCAATTTCAGTGATGCGAACAATCATGCCTTCCTGACGCAAGGAAGCCGCCGAGCCTTTACCAACATCGCCATAGCCAATGACCAACGCTTTTTTGCCAGACAAAAGGTGGTCTGTCGCACGCTTGATCGCATCGTTAAGACTATGCCGACATCCGTATTTGTTGTCATTTTTGGATTTGGTCACCGAATCGTTAACATTGATTGCGGGTACTTTGAGTTCGCCTTTCTCCAGCATTTCCTGAAGTCTATGTACACCCGTCGTCGTTTCTTCAGTAATGCCATGCACCTGCTCAAGAATTTGGGGGTACTTGTCATGCAGCATAGCCGTCAGATCGCCACCGTCATCGAGCACCATATTGGCATCCCAGGGCTTGCCATCCTTGAGAATGGTTTGTTCAATACACCATTCGTACTCTTCTTCTGTCTCTCCTTTCCAGGCAAATACAGGCACACCTGCAGCCGCGATGGCCGCCGCCGCATGATCCTGGGTCGAAAAAATATTACACGAGGACCAGCGAACTTCCGCACCCAATTCAATGAGGGTTTCAATTAATACACCCGTTTGAATCGTCATGTGAATGCATCCCAGTATCTTCGCGCCTGCAAGAGGTTTTTCATCGCGATAAGTTTCGCGCATGGACATCAGTGCCGGCATTTCTGTTTCGGCGATTTCCAGCTCCATTCGCCCCCAATCAGCCAGGTTAATATCCGCAACCTTGTAATCCTGCACGTCTGTAACGCTCTGTAATTCTGCACTCATTTCATGTTCCTCAATTCTTTAAATTCGTTTATAGCGACTTCGCCAGAAGATTCGCTTTATCGGTTTTTTCCCAGGTAAAGCCTTTAACGGCCGATCGGCCAAAATGTCCATAGGCCGCTGTTGGCCGGTAAATGGGCTGCAAGAGATCCAACATCTCGACAATACCTTTCGGCCGAAGGTCGAAGTGCTCACGAACCAGCTTTTCAATCTCCGCATCATCGATCTTTCCGGTTCCAAGCGTATTCACGCTAACCGAAGTGGGCTCAGCAACACCGATGGCATAAGAAACCTGAACCTCACAGCGATCAGCAAGACCAGCGGCAACAATATTCTTGGCGACGTAACGGCCTGCATAAGCAGCAGATCGGTCCACTTTAGACGGATCCTTGCCCGAAAATGCACCACCACCATGCCTCGCCATACCGCCATAGGTGTCTACAATAATTTTGCGTCCCGTTAACCCACAGTCCCCTACAGGCCCACCGATAACAAAATTTCCTGTTGGGTTAATGTGATATAGCGTATTGGCGTGCAAAAGCTCTGCGGGCAATACATCCTGGATGATGTTTTCCATGACCGCCCTCCGCAAATCTTCCAGACTAATGTCCGGATTGTGCTGGGTAGAAAGAACCACTGCATCAATCGTCACCGGCTTGCCCTGCTCGTCATAGCTCATGGTTACCTGGCTTTTGGCGTCTGGACGTAACCAGGGCAATACGCCTTGTTTGCGCAGCTGGGCCTGTTTTTCAACCAGCCGATGAGAGTAGTACACAGGCGCGGGCATAAGCGTTTCAGTTTCATTAGAAGCATAGCCAAACATCATGCCCTGATCTCCGGCACCCTGTTCCTTGTCATTGGCTTCATCGACGCCCATGGCAATATCTTGTGATTGCTTGCCAATGGCATTTAGCACCGCACAGCTGGCACCATCAAAACCCACATCAGAACTGTTGTAACCGATATCAAGGATCACGCCCCGGACCACATCTTCCAGATCAACATAAGTGTCCGTACGGACTTCGCCGGCAACAATAGCCATCCCGGTTTTTACCATTGTTTCAACTGCTACCCGGGCATTGGGGTCATCGGCAATAATGGCATCCAGGATCGCATCCGAGATCTGATCGGCTATTTTGTCAGGGTGGCCTTCGGAGACTGATTCCGAAGTAAAAGTACGGTAAAAACTCATTGTTCCTTCCTCTTAATATTCGAGGGGCTTACTTGCCCGTTCATACAATTGGGGCTTCGCCCTTTATAAATTCACGTATCTGTACCCGGAAACCATTGCGCAACGCCAGATACTGCTCACGGCCTTGCTTTAATCCCGCGTCCATGCACCAATTACCTATTTCTTCCGGATCAAATCCAAGCCAAAGATCACCACAGGATTCCCTGGCCCATTCTTGATCGTGCTTATCCAAATCGCATAGCAACAATTGCCCTTCAGCTTTTAGCAGCTCTGCCATATCACGAATCATGGCGGCAGGAGATGCAACATGGTGCAACACCATGCTGCAGCTGATCGTATCCGCATAAAGCCCTTCGTCCAGAGCCCGCAAAGTATCGCCAAGCACAAACCTGACTTTGTTCGAATCCCTCCCAAGACAATTTTTCGAGCTTTCTAACATCTCGCTGGAAATATCCAGCGCGATTGTCTGCCCATAATCGTCACAGGCCTCTTTAAGCAATTCGCCCACGCCCGGGCCAATTTCCATCCAGGTGCGCTCGCTTCCCCGGACCAGAAAATCCTGTATGGCGTCACCATAATCCGAAAACCCGGCTATAAGATCTTGCTGTTCATGAAATCGTTCAGCATTTTCCCGAAAAAAATTCTCAGAGCGCTGCCTTCGGGCCTCTTGAATTTGCGCAACTCCTGCCAGTAGCTCGGAAGAAATATCTTCTGCATCCGAAAGCAAGAAAATTTGGTCCAAAAGTCTTTGCTCACTGGAGGAACTTCGCTGGGCCCGCTTGTAAAAAATACTGTTACCTTCCCTTCGACTTTCCAATAACCCCGCATTGCTCATCACTTTTAGGTGGTGACTCATGGAGGGTTGCTGAATATCAAATATCTGGCAGAGCTCAAGCACACCAAAGGAATCCCGACGCATAATCTTGAGAATCTCCAGGCGCATGGGATCCCCCGCTGCCTTAAGGGCACTGGCGATATTGAGGGAATTCTGGTTACTTGCTGACGAAACCATGGTGCAAGGCTACGCCATGGTCATAACAATATCAATATTTTTTGATATTAAAAATTTTTGATGTAGATTTATCCCGGCTCGATGGCGGAAAGATGTCTGGCCGCTGCAATCCAGGCCCCCAGCCATCCCAAAAATATTCCTAAAACCAGAAGGACCAGAAGCTCAAGGGAATCCAGCCCAACCAGGGACAAATCACGAAGATACAGCTGCCCCAGGGAATCTAAGGGTTTAGACATCGCCCAGGCAAACAAGTTGGTCAAAAACCAGGCGATCAAGGCCCCTAGCAAGCCAAACCAAACACCGGAGTATAGTAAGGGTCGCTGAACAAAGGCGTTGGTTCCCCCGACGAGCTTTACTACAGCGACCTCGTCTCGACGGCTCTCAATCTCCAGTCGTATGGTATTTCCAAGGATCAAAATTACACCCGTGCCTAACACAGCGGCCAAAACCAAGGCGATCTGATCGACAACCTCAAGGAGCGCGCGTAATCGCTGCAGCCAAATAAAATCGAATTGAACCTGGTCGACTGCTTCGAAGGATTCAATCGTCCTGATCAATGCATCTATGTCTTGATCGACATCTGGAGTTACCAGAAGCGTTGCCGGAAGCGGGTTTTCAGACAACTCCGTTAAAGCTTCACCCAAACCAGAAAATTCCTTGAATTCCTGCAACGCCCTATCCGGGGATAAAAACCTGGCGGCAGAAACGGATTCCAGAGACAGTATTTTCGACTGTACTTGCAGCGATGTCTCCTCATCTATTCCGGGAGAAAAATAGACTGAGACATCGGCGCTCTGCTGGATATTCACCATGCCTGACTCGACACTCTTGACCAACATATACAGCATGGATGGCAAACAGAGGGCAACGGCAATAACCAGCAAAGTGATCAGTGTTTGCAAGGGTGATAACACAAACCGCCCCAAGCTATCGAGGCAGGCATCAAGGTGATCGGACAGCCACCTTTTTACAGATCGATTTGCCCTAACAGGAATGCCAGTTGGTGAAATTTTGACCATTAGGGGACCGCCAATCTGCCGCTATCCAGCTTGATCTCTGCACGACCCATGCGCCTAATCAAATCCACATCATGGGTTGCAATCAACATAGTAACCCCGACAGCATTAAAGTCAGCAAAGAGCTTCATTATGTCGGCTGAAAGCTCCGGATCCAGATTTCCTGTCGGCTCATCGGCCAATAGCAAATCCGGCTTATGCACCACCGCCCTGGCAATACCCACTCTCTGCTGCTCTCCTCCAGAGAGTTGCACGGGGAGTTTCTTCTCCTTGGTAAGTAACCCCACTTTGTCTAATGCCGCACGAACCCGACGCCCGGTTTCCTGATAAGGCGCCCCACTGACCAGTAACGGCAGGGCAACATTGTCAAAAACGGTCCTGTCATTCAAAAGCGAATGATTTTGAAAAACCACGCCTATGCGACGACGGTGATAGGGAATATGTTTTTTGGAAATTCGCGCCAGATTCACTCCCTGACAAATAACCTGCCCTTGAGTGGCACGCTCCATCAGCATAATAAGCTTGAGCAACGTACTTTTGCCTGCGCCGGAATGTCCTGTGAGGAAACACATTTCTCCCCGGGGAAGCTGAAAACTGACATTTTTCAGCGCTTCATAGCCGCCGGGATAACGTTTACTGACAGAATCAAACTGGATCATTTATCAAGTTCAGGCAAGTTTGAAATAACTTTAACTCAAAGCGAACCATAGATGTCATGCTCAAAAGCGCGGTTCGGTTAATCAAACAGCGCTGAAACAAAACTTTCGGGATCAAATTCGGTTAAATCATCAATCCCCTCACCCAGACCAACGAACTTGACCGGGATATTTAGCTGCTCCACCAGGGAAAACACCACACCGCCTTTGGCAGTTCCATCCAGCTTGGTCAGCACCAATCCAGTAACCGGGACAGATTTACAAAATTCTCGCGCCTGACTAAGCGCGTTTTGACCCGTGGCTGCATCGAGCACCAGCAGGATTTCGTGCGGGGCAGACTCGTCCAGCTTCTTGATTACCCGAACAATCTTGCTTAGCTCTTCCATTAGGCTGCTCTTATTGTGCAACCTTCCGGCTGTGTCGGCTATCAGAATGTCCGCACCTCTGGATTTACAAGATTCAAGTGCATCATAGATAACCGAAGCACTATCTGCTCCCGTCGATTGGGCAATGACCGGCACCGAATTGCGCTCGCCCCATACCTGAAGCTGCTCCACTGCCGCTGCCCGAAAAGTATCACCGGCCGCCAAAACCACCGAGTGCCCATTGGATTGAAACCGTTTCGCCAGTTTGCCTATAGATGTGGTTTTGCCAACGCCATTGACCCCTACCATCATCAAAACACCTGGTTTGCTCTCCCCAAAATCCAGTGGCTTGGCGTGCTGGGTAAGGGTTTCCACCAACAGATGACGAAAAACATCCATCAGGTCCTGATCTGGATTCACTCCCTTGCGGACACGTGCCTTAAACGTATCGATCAGGCTTTGTGTGGTATTAATACCTACATCGGCAACCAGCAATAAGGTTTCAATCTCTTCAATTAACTCATCGTCAATACTGCGCTTGCCACCCAGTAAAGCACCAAACGCTGAACCCAAATTTGCCCTTGTTTTACCCAATCCATTGCGCCATCTGGAAAACAGGCCGACCTTTTCAGAGGCAGGAGTTTCAGGAGCCGGTGTTTCAGGAGCATAGGTTTCAGGAATCAGGGATTCAGAGGAAGCCGAAATTTCTTTTTCGGCTTCAAACGGTTGCGAGCTATTCGCACTATTCACATTGGTAACGACCGGCGTTTCTTCCGGCTGTTCAGGTTTTTGTTTTTTGCCGCGGCCAAATAATCTGCCGAGAGCTGAAACTGGCTTGGTATCAGAAGACATTGAATGAAGATGGTTCAGAAATTCTAGCGGGGTTATCCTACCACTCTGGCCCGGTCTGGACAGCAGAATGCCTGCAAAAAGTAACAATAAAAAAATAGCGCGTCACAACACGAACCTTGTGCGAATCATCGCGGGCGACTGGCGCGGTCGAAAACTCTCCTTCCCGGATATCCCTGGCCTTCGGCCCACCGGTGACCGCATGCGAGAAACGCTATTCAATTGGCTGGCGCCCCACATTTACAAA
Source organism: Gammaproteobacteria bacterium (assembly GCA_030830945.1). Taxonomy (GTDB): domain Bacteria; phylum Pseudomonadota; class Gammaproteobacteria; order Pseudomonadales; family GM7GCV1; genus GM7GCV1. The sequence continues at coordinate 17,336 of JAURLY010000014.1, forward strand.
TGCCGCGCACTGGATTTATTTGCTGGTAGTGGCGCGCTGGGGATGGAAGCCTTATCAAGAGGTGCGAAAAGCTGCATTTTTGTCGATTCCGAGTCCATTGTTGCCCAAGGCCTTTTAGATAACCTCAAGCTTATGCAATGCAACAAAGGAACGGTAATCCAGCAGAGTGCTTTTGATGCCCTCGGTGAAATAGCTCCCCATTCCGTGGATCTGCTATTTCTGGACCCCCCTTTTGAGGCCCAGTTACATCAGCCCATCCTTGATAGCCTGGGCGATCATCGAATTCTAGCCAACTCTGCGCTCGTATATGTAGAAGCGCCTAAACAAGAATCGGTCCAAATACCTGCTGGCTGGTCCCTAATAAAAGAAAAAATCAGCGGACAGGTGCGATTTTCCCTTTATCAAACTGCGGACGGGTAATCCTTCGCTGTTTTGACATCATTGAGCAGAAAAGCATTATTGTTTACTATGACCTCCCACTATTGAGCACTGCACCATGCACGCCGCCACTGTTATATACCCAGGAACATTTGATCCCATTACGAACGGCCATGTCGATCTGGTTGAGAGAGCCTCGCGGCTGTTCGATAACGTCATCGTGGCGATCGCCTCCAGTGAGCGCAAACAGCCCATGTTCACCCTGGAAGAACGTATACGCTTGGCAGAGGCTTCCTTAAGCCATTTAGACAATATTGAAGTATGTGGGTTTAACCGCTTATTGGTCGATTTTGCAGAAGAAAAAGGGGCCCAGGCAGTCATGCGTGGCTTGCGCGCTGTTTCAGATTTCGAATACGAATTTCAGCTCGCCAACATGAACCGTGCAATCTCCAAAATGGAAAGCATCTTCCTTACGCCAGCAGAGCGTTTTAGCTATATTTCTTCTTCTCTGGTTAAGGAAATTGCCTCACTTGGTGGCGATGTCAGCCAATTTGTTCCAGATGCCGTGGTGCCTGAACTCAAACTACGCTTCAACAAATAGCGTCTTACCTTTTCTGGCAAGTCGAACAAAAAACCGTAGCCCGCTGTCCCATTCTGCTCCCTATTAAAGGGCTACCGCAGGTCTTGCATGGCTGCCCTTCACGACCATATACCCAAAGCTCCTGCTGAAAATAGCCTGGCTGCCCGTTCCCGTTTACGTAATCGCGCAATGTCGTGCCACCCTGATCAATAGATCGCGCCAAAACGGCTTTAATCTCTTCGACCAGTCGCATCGAACGAGGTCGAGTCAATTTTCCCGCAGGCATTGCCGGATGAATCCCCGCATGGAATAGCGCCTCTGCCGCATAAATGTTGCCCACGCCAACCACTGTTTTTGAATTCATGATGTGATTTTTTATGGCTTGGATTCGATTGCGACAGCTCTGGTAAAGATACTCTGGCGTAAATTCTGGACCCAAAGGCTCCGGACCCAGTTCCCTCAAAAGAGGATGCTGATCCCAGTGCTCGGCAATCCAAAACAACAGACCAAATCGTCTGGGGTCGTTATATCTAAGCAGAACGCCATTCTCCAGAGTCAACTCCCAGTGATCGTGTTTTCGCAAGAGGTCCTCGGAACCACTAAGCCGCATTGAGCCGGACATGCCCAGATGGGCGAGCATTGCGCCTTGATCCATTTCAAAAACAAGATACTTTCCACGCCGCTTAACGTCACGGAACCTCCGATCGAGCACCGATTCTGGTAGTTCTGGCGAAATAGGCCAGCGCAAATCGCGTCTGTA
>JAURLY010000160.1 GCA_030830945.1 Gammaproteobacteria bacterium
AGACTCTCAAGTTTCTCGACGCTCGGAGCCTCGTGCGTTCGGTACAGTATCGTCAATTCCGAGTCTTGTAATAATCTGGCAGCCGCAACGTTAGCACAAAGCATGCACTCTTCGATCATCCGATGCGCGCAACTTCTGACAACCGGCACCACCTCTTTGATACGACGGTTTTCACCAAAAACGATGCGCGTTTCCGTGGTATCAAAATCAAGGGCTCCACCCCGCTCGCGTGCTTCCCTGAGGCGCTGATAAAGCTTGAAAAGAATCTGCAAATGTTCGAAAAGCGACTCGTAGCGATTTTTAAGTCGTTCCTGAAGTTGCTGTGCAGTTTTAGCATCTCCAGGCTCCAACATGTCCGCCACTTCCGTATAGGTGAGCCGCGCATGGGATCTGATGATTCCTTCATAGAATTGGTAATCAGTTACCTCGCCGTGGCGATCAACCTCCATCTCACAGACCATAACTAGGCGATCTTCAGCAGGCTTCAATGAGCAGATGCCGTTCGACAGCTTTTCGGGGAGCATGGGGATAACGTGACCTGGAAAATAGACAGAATTACCGCGGCTCTTGGCTTCCTCATCCAACGCAGTTGCCACACCAACATAATTTGAAACATCGGCAATAGCTACGAAGAGCCGCCAGCCATCGGAATCTGTCTTCGCAAAAACCGCGTCATCAAAATCCTTGGCGTCTTCACCGTCGATCGTTACAAATGGCAGGGCCCGCAAATCAAAGCGCTGTCCGAGTTCTCCATGAACTAACGCGCCAGCTATACTTTCAGCCTGAATGCTGACATGTTCGGGCCATTCATGGGGAAGGCCGTAATTGCGAATAGCGATTTCGATTTCCAGTCCCGGGGTTGCCGTGTCGCCGAGGATTTCAACAATACTGGCGACCGGCTTATGTCGTGGCGACGGGTAGGTAGTGATCTCTCCCACCACAAACTGGCCGTCCTGCGCTGTGCTGCTCTGCCCCGGAGGTACCTCTATTTCATGGGTTATGCGACGATTCGCGGGCACCAGAAACCCGACACCCCTGTCAGAATAGTATCGACCAACGAGCTGCTTGAAACTACGTTGCAGAATTTCGACGATTATCCCCTCCTGGCGCCCACGACCATCGGCGCCGTTGTGTCGGGCTAGCACTATGTCACCGTCGAAGGCCTTCCGCATTTCAGTTGGCGAAAAATACAGATTTCGACTCGCGTCGCTCGCTACTAAATATCCGGATCCATCTTTATTTCCCTGAACTCTGCCCTTCGCAAGTTCCGTTCGATCAAGCAATCCATAATAGCCACGTCGATTGCTGATCAGCTGTCCATCCCTTGCCATAGCGACCAGGCGTCTGCTTAACGCTGCCTGCGCTGTTTCTTTTTCAAGGCCCAAAAGGCGGCAAAGAGAGCGGTATTCAAGTGGCACGCCGGCTTCTTCGAGGACCTTCAGAATGAATTCGCGACTGGGTATCGGTTCATCATATTTTTGTGCTTCGCGGGCAGCGAAAGGGTCCTTTCTGCGGCGGATTTTAGTCATGAATTTGGACTGCATGGCTGCCTGACGGCTATGGTGGCCCGCAGTATACACAGGCGAAGCAGCATATTGACAGTCTCGGATGCTCTGGGTACAGTTGCGACCCTGCCCGACAAACCCCGTGCCCAGGTGGTGAAATTGGTAGACACGCTAGCTTCAGGTGCTAGTGATCGAAAGGTCGTGGAGGTTCAAGTCCTCTCCTGGGCACCAATCTCAAGCTGTGTTTCCTCACTCGATTATCCCCTGACAGGTGTTACAATTCACCTTGGACCAGTCTGGCTAAGAGCACAAGCTCAATAGCCATGTGGCAATTATAAGTACAATAAAAACCAATGAATCCACCGCTCTCAGTTTTCATTATTTGCCAGGACGAAGAACGCATTATCGGTTCCTGCCTGAAGCAGGCTGCTAAAGTTGCCGACGAAATCATAATCGTGGATTCCGGCAGTACCGATGCGACTCTCGAGATCGTCAGCCAATACACTGACAAAATCTTCCATCAGCAGTGGCTGGGTTATGGCCGCCAAAAAAACTTTGCTCTATCGAAATGCCGCAACGAATGGGTCATGAGCCTGGATGCCGACGAAGTACTTCCTGACGAATTGATTACAGAAATACAGCACCTGGACATGAGCGCCCCAGCTTATCGAATCGCGCGAAAGCTATATCTGGGTGATAAGTTTATTCGGTGGGGCGGATATTTTCCCGACTATCAATTGCGTCTCTTTAAGAAATCTCTCGGCAGAATTTCAGACGCGATGGTGCACGAAAGTGTCAAACTGGCGGCGAGCGTAGAGTGTAAGAAACTCACCACCCCACTAGATCATTTTGCCTATCGAGACCTTCAGGAAATGCAAAACGCGTTCCGGGAATTTGCCAAGCTTTCGGATCGAAAACCAAATATATTGAGGGCGCTGCTTAATTTCACTTACACCTTTATCAACAAATTTTTCCTGCGTCTCGGATTACTGCATGGCTATCTCGGCTTCCAGTTGGCGCTCAACCACGCCAAGTATTCCTATCTTAAATACACAGGTCGCGGTCTTTCCCACGCGTCTCATGAAGCGCCGACCAGACAACAGCAATGAAAACAAATTCCACCCCTTCAGTGATGATTGCATATTGCGTAAACAATACTGATAGGTAACCATTGGGAATCTTGATAATAACCCCGGACTCCTGCATTGGAATTATTGCCTGAGATGGATAGCAGACTAAGCGAATCCGCGGCGCTAGCACTCGCCGATCGGACAGACACCAGCGAGTTGGTGGCAGCAGCCGGCAATATTAGGGATCTGGGACACGGTCACGTCGTCACGTATTCACGCAAAGTATTTGTTCCCCTAACCAAACTTTGCCGGGATGTCTGTCACTATTGCACGTTTGCTACAACACCGCGAAACCTGGCACAGCCATTTATGAGTGTCGATGAGGTTCTGGAGCTCTGCAGCAGGGG
>JAURLY010000161.1 GCA_030830945.1 Gammaproteobacteria bacterium
TAAAAAAATCAATGAATAAAAATAACCTTGAACTAATTGGGATAAATCCTTTTTTCTAGATCATTATGCATGTGGGCGGAGTTTATTTTTGCGAACTATTTACGTTATTGAAAGTTGAAGATAGTTAGCATCAATGAGTCTATATTTTTCAGTGAAATGAGCTTGATGAAAAGCTGTAACAAATTAACTATTCAGGAGAATAGATCATGAATAAGCACCGTTTTTATCGTTCAGCAGTTGCCTTGGCGCTAAGTCTTAACTTAGTCGCTGTCTCGGGTTGTGGTTACATTATTTATCCGTAGCGACAAGGGCAGACTGGCAGTCGCATTGATCCAGTGGTTGCTGCCATGGATGCTGGGTTATTGCTCTTTTATATCGTACCAGGCCTTGTTGCTTTTGCTGTCGACTTTACCAATGGCACAATTTACATCCCGCCAGATGGAGAGTCCGCGCTGGATGAGCACTTGGGAGCTGAAGACACAGAACAACTTCTGGATGATGGGTGGTTAGCCCTTCCACTTGAAGGTGAGCTAAATAGTGAAAACGTTTCTCGAACGCTAAGTAAGGAGCTGGGTACGGATGTTTCTGCTGCAGCGATTGAACTTATGCCTATTAGAGACAATGTGGCAATGAGATAAATAAACATATGCACAAAAAAGCCGCTTTAATAGCGGCTTTTTTGTGGGTGTCTTATTGGCAGGTCTGGCATTCATAACCTTTCTAGGAGAAGCTACCCTAACTTTTTGGGGATTAACTTCAGCTTTAGGTTAGCATGTATAGGCAAGCCATCTTTGTATGGCTGTGAAGCCTCGCCAAAAATAAGAGGCTGTAAATATTTACGTCCAGCGTCAGAAATACCATAGCCATCTTCCCGAATATATTCCTTTGGTAAAATTTTTTCGACATTGGCTACCTTGCTGAGTGGCGCCATCTCCAAATGCCAGGCATAGGTTTCTCCCGGTTCACGAATAATTGCGGGCATAACTGCATTTTTCCCGGCTATGGCATATTTAACTGCTTCTGCACCCACCGCATAGGCCTGATCGAGATCGGTTTGTGATGCCAGGTGGCGTGCCGACCGTTGTAGGTAGTCGGCCACAGCCCAGTGATATTTATGCCCAAGCTCACTTTGGATCATGTTGGCCAAAGTTGATGCAACGCCACCCAGTTGTTTGTGGCCAAAAGCATCCACTGTTCCCGATTCTGCCAAAAAACTACCGTCTGCGTTTTGAGCGCCTTCCGAGGCTACTACAATACAGTGCCCCTGGCGCTTAACGGCCGAATCAACGGCGGCCAAAAATTTGGATTGGTCAAAAGGGACTTCAGGAAAAAGAATGATGTCGGGATTGGCTAGCCCGCCTGCCGCTGCAATCCATCCTGCGTGACGCCCCATAACTTCAATAATGAAAACTTTGGTGGATGTCTCTGCCATGGATTTGACGTCTGCGCCTGCCTCAAGCGTAGAAACAGCAATGTACTTGGCGACGGAGCCAAATCCCGGGCAGTTATCTGTAATGGGCAGATCGTTATCAACCGTCTTTGGCACATGGATAGCTTTTAGGGGATAACCCATGGTCTTTGCAATTTGGGAAACTTTTAGACAGGTATCCGCTGAGTCGTTGCCGCCGTTGTAAAAGAAATAACCTACGTCGTGCGCTTTAAATACCTCGATCAGACGCTCGTACTCTGCGCGGTTTTCCTCAAGGCTTTTGAGCTTGTAACGACAGGAGCCAAAGATGCCGCCTGGCGTATGCTTTAGTGCGGCAATATCGCTGTCTGATTCGAGACTGGTGTCGAACAACTCTTCGTTTAATGCACCGAGAATGCCGTTTTTCCCCGCGAATACTTTGCTTATCTGTTGCGGATTCCTGCGAGATTCTTCAATGACGCCCGCCGCAGAGGCGTTGATCACTGCAGTGACACCACCGGATTGGGCGTAGAAGGCATTAGGTGCGCTCATGCTGCGTATAACTCCAATATTGATTATTTCATAAGGAGCAAAACTATAAGCGATTTGGCTTGCCCTTTCATGGTTGGATTTCTTAATCCTTTGTTTCAATTTGTCTTGATGTCATCAACTCGGTGTCAGCTTGTGGCACACTTGTGTTCTTTGTGTACGGAGTAGCGTTTTGCATATACATATTCTGGGAATCTGCGGCACATTCATGGGTAGCCTGGCGCAGCTGGCGGTTGAAAAAGGAATCAAGGTAACCGGGTGCGACCAGAATGTTTATCCGCCGATGAGTGACCAGCTTGAAGCATCCGGCATTGAATTAATTCAAGGTTATTCTGAGGATCAGCTCGACCTAAAACCGGATGTCTGGGTTGTTGGCAATGCCATGAGTCGTGGTAATCCTCTGGTAGAAGCCATTCTTAACAGGGGGTTAGCCTACATGTCTGGGCCGGAATTCCTGAAGTCTGAAATTCTGAAAGACCGCTGGGTAATGGCAGTCGCCGGAACCCATGGAAAAACAACGACGGCCAGCATGCTTGCATGGGTTCTCGAATATGCAGGTTTTGAGCCAGGTTATTTGATAGGGGGTGTTCCAGGAAATTTCGGACACTCCGCACGCTTGGGAAAAAGTGATTTTTTCGTGATAGAGGCGGATGAGTACGATACGGCTTTTTTCGACAAGCGTTCCAAGTTTGTCCACTACAAACCACGCACGGTCATTCTTAATAATCTCGAATTTGATCACGCTGACATCTTTGACAATGTCAAAGCCATTCGTCGCCAATTTCACCATCTGGTAAGAATCGTTCCGGGTGATGGAACCATCATTGCCAATGGTCAGGACAAAAACCTTAAAAAAGTCCTTAAACAGGGTTGTTGGACGCCCGTCCAGACGTTCGGGACCAAGGCGGGGAAATGCGATTGGGTTATTAATAAATTGGGCAAGGTCGAATACAGACGGGAGCCCATGGGCCAGATTGACTGGGATCAGCTTGGCAAACATAACCGATTAAATGCCCTTGCCGTTATAGCTTCCGCTCGATCTATAGGCATAGATACGGAAGTAGCGATAAAAGGCCTGGGTGAATTTAGCGGGGTTAAACGGCGAATGGAGTTGATTGGTCAAACCGATAATTGTCGTATTTATGACGACTTTGCCCATCATCCCACAGCAATAGCCACTACATTGGAAGGCTTGCGAGCAGCAGTGGGTAAACAGCGCATAGTCGCAGTAATCGAACCTCGATCAAACACCATGAAAATGGGTGTTCACGGCAAAAAGTTACTGAAGTCTGCCAATGAGGCAGATCGGGTTTACTGGTTTCAGCCAGAAAACCTGGTTTGGGATCTGTCAGAAATGACCTCTGGGGACCTTAAGCATCGCGTCAAAATGGATTTTGATACCTTACTTGATGACCTGATTAATGAAGTCGCTGCGGGTGGGCATATAGTGATTATGAGCAATGGCGGTTTTATGGGCATACATAAGAAACTTCTCAATGAAGTAAAACTTCTGCAAGAAGCGAGCAAATGAAACCACGCATTTCGATACACTATTGCCCCGGATGTCGCTGGCTGCCGAGGGCATGCTGGATGGCTCAGGAATTACTGGAAACGTTTGTGGATTCGGTAGAGTCCGTAGCTATTCATCCAGCTGAAACCGGTACATTTCAAGTTCTGGTGAATGATGTTGTTGTCTGGGATCGTCGTGTAGAAAACGGGTTTCCGCAGCCCAAGGAACTCAAACAGCGCATAAGAGATATTATTGCCCCGGGAAAAGATCTTGGGCATATAGATCGCTGATCAATTATTGTTCTAATATCACGCTTGTTGCCCCATACCTAAAAAGGAATATCCATTGCTAACAACTTTCGCCAGCTTCTATGAACGGGTCGTGATACGTCATCCTGCTGCCGTTTTGGTTGGTTTGGCCCTTATACTTGCCGCCATGGCGTTGGGTATTCCCAGATTCAAGCTGGATGCAAGTTCAGACTCCCTTACCCTGGAAAGTGATCGAGCACTCGATTATTTTCGAGAAATCACCAGCCGGTATAACAGTGGCGATATCCTTGTTGTCACCTATAAGCCTGATGAAGAATTATTCAGTGATCCCTCGCTGAACCGTCTGGAATCGCTGCGTGATGATTTGTTGGCGGTACAGGGAGTTGAGGGTGCCACATCTATTCTCGATGTGCCCATGCTTTACAGTCCACCACTCAGCTTTAGAGACCTTTCCGACGAATTACCTCGACTGCGTGACGAGTCAGTTGATAAGCAGCTGGCTCAGCAAGAGTTCCACAGTAACCCCATCTATAAAGATACGCTGGTAGGCCCGGACAACCAGACCACGGCAATCCTGTTAAACCTGACAATTAATCATGAGTTGCTGAATATGGTTCGTGAGCGTGATGCGCTCTATATTGAACGTCGTAACGACGAGCTGGATGCACAGGAAGCGCAGCGGCTGGAGCAGTTGGAAACAGAATATTTAGAAGCCCGAACACTGTCCGCACAAAAGGATACAGAGCGAGTTCAAGCCATTCGGGATATTGTGGCAGGATACGAAAGCGGTGCTGACATGTTTGTGGGTGGGGCGACCATGATCACCAGCGACATGATCAGTTTTATCAAAAGTGATTTGGTGACTTTTGGTATTGGCATTCTGGCGTTCATTGTTTTTACCCTGATCCTGATATTCCGTCATCCCAAACTGGTTTTATTGCCACTATGCACCTGCGTTGTAACCGCAGCCATGATGCTTGGTTTACTTGGGTGGTTGGATTGGCGGCTAACTGTTATCTCGTCCAACTTTGTATCGCTTCTTTTGATCATCACTATGGCAATCACCATTCACCTGGTCGTACGTTACCAGGAGAATTGTCGGGTCGAGTCTGACCAGCCGCAATCACGGCTGGTAATGGATACGGTGAGCCAGATGGGCCGTCCCTGTTTCTACACAGCGATAACGACCATCGTGGCCTTTGTTTCCTTGGTAGTCAGTGATATACGACCGGTGATTGACTTTGGCTGGATGATGACCATTGGGGTCGCTATGGCATTGGTGGTTACATTTTTGCTTGTGCCGGCAGGCTTGCTGGTGATGGGAGGGATCGGCAAATCCAACATTGGCCCGGAAGACCCACGCTACATGAGCTGGCTGGCTCGTCAGGTGCTGAGGTTTCCAACGACCATTTTAGTGGTAGCTGCCATTGTCACCGCAATTTCATTTTACGGAATTTCCCTGCTCAAAGTAGAAAACCGGTTTATTGACTACTTTAAAGACGATACGGAAATTCATCAGGGTATGCTGGTGATCGACAACCAGCTTGGTGGAACCATGAGCCTGGATGTTGTCCTGAATGCCCCGGAAAACTGGGATGACTATTTAACAGAAGACACTTCTTCCGAGGGGTTCGACGATGATCCCTTTTTGGATGATTTTGAAAGTTTTGAAGAAGACCCTTTTGGCGCTGAAGCGGATGAATCAGGTAATGAAGCATCCTATTGGTGGAATGGTTCCGGTTTTCGAACCGTCGAGCAATACCATGATTTCCTCGAGGCCCAGCCAGAAATTGGCAAAGTAACCTCAATTGCCACGATGTATAAGGTGGCTCGAGATCTGTTAGGTGGAGAGCTTAACGATATTGAGCTGGCTTTTATGCGTCAAAGCCTGAGCGATGAATTGAACGACACCCTGATCGAGCCTTATTACGACCCGGAACTTCAGCAGGTGAGAATCAGCACCCGGGTGAAAGAGTCTGTACAGGGTCTTAGTCGAGACGAACTCATCCAGCGGGTGGAAAACTTTGCGGAAGAGGAGCTGGGAATAGCATCAGAAAATGTGCAAACAACCGGATTGATTGTCCTCTATAACAACATGCTGCAAAGTTTGTTCAGCTCACAGATCAAAACCTTGGGGGCTGTGTTTTTCGCTATCATGATCATGTTTATGGTGTTGTTCCGCTCGCTATTGATATCTGTCATCGCCATGATCCCCAACATGTTGGCGGCAGTCGTGGTCTTGGGCATCATGGGGCTGGCCGGTATTCCGCTCGACATCATGACCATTACCATTGCGGCGATTACGGTCGGGATGGGTGTCGATCATGAAATTCATTACATTCACCGGTTCCGGCACGAGTATGCCCAAGTGAAAAATTACACGGAAGCCTTAAAGCGATCACACCGAACCATTGGCAGGGCTCTGCTCTATACCGCAATAACCATTATTGTGGGATTCTCGGTATTGGCACTTTCCAACTTTATTCCATCGATTTATTTTGGTTTGTTGGCAAGCCTGGCCATGGTCGCAGCAACAATTTTATCGCTCATGCTGTTACCGCGGCTATTGGTTTTGATTAAACCATTTGGCAAAGAAGAAAATTAAGCACGGAGGAGCTTTTTGCTCTTTCACGCTTCATGAAAACGGTTTATCGATAGCCGAATAATCCTTGTTGTTTGATCATTTCAGCAACACTGGGCTCCAGCGCGTCTTCCCATCCGCTTTGACCTGATTCGATCATTCTTGTGGTCTCGCGTGCGGAAATATTGAGAATGCTTTCATCGTATCCTTTGCAGGCAATCAATTTTTTATTGCGCATTAATTGCTGGGCAACGAGTTCCACTGATTCAGGAATTTGAACGTCCTCCAATCCATGAACTTTTCCATCCTTGATATTTGGATAGACCAGAACACTAGTGTTATCGGCAAAAAGTTTGCCCAAGCCTTCGAGCGTGCCTCCCTCCAGACCTTCATAGACCTTTCGATCGAACAGGTAATTCAAGTCATTGGCTTTCATCATTAACGCAATAGGTTCCTGTGTGTGGCGTCGAAACCAGGATCGAAGGCTGAAATAGCGAACATAGTCGGACAGCAGCACATAAAAGCCCATAGTGCTTGCCAGTTGCATCCTGGACAGGAAATCCCGGTCATCCACCGTGTCGTTGGTAACCAGTTGTGACATGGAGATTTCGGCCATGCTCACAATTTTTTTGGGGTCCAGGCCATCAATGGTGTCCATTTGGCGAATGCCACAGTTTTCCATATCCCGGTGAACCCGGGTGGGTGGCTTACAAGAGCCCCGACTGACCATTACGGGCCGTTTGTACAAAGCGTCACGAGGAACGACAGGGTTGCCTTCGGGATCAAACATAACAGCACGAGTCAGCCAAGCATGAACCAGATGCAGGTTCATCAGGCGGTTATCAACGTAGTCAAAACCCGGTCCATTGAACAGGATGAGGTCCACCTCAATGCGATCACTGCCCAGTCCGTCATTGAGTGAGTCGATGATCCATTTGGGATGGGTGTTATAAAAGAAAGCGCCATAGATTAGGTTGACCCCCAAAATGCCCAAGGCTTCTGACTGAAGCTCATTACTTTGGTCGAGCATACGAACGTGGCAAATGATTTCGCAAGGCTCTTCTTTGGGTCTTAACTGCACTCTTAGAGCAATCCATCCGTGGCACTCGTTGCCACCCTTGTAGCTGCGGGCGGTAACGGTGGCGGCATAGGAGAAAAACGTGCAGACGGGTAAACGAACATCTTCCAGACGATCGACGCAGAGTTTGTACTCATGCCTTGCCATTTGCTCCACTCGCTCACGACTGACATAGCGACCGGCCTTCCCGTAGATTGAGTCACTGACTTTCATGTCATAAGCGGACATGGTTTTGGCAATGGTTCCGGCAGCGGCGCCGACCTTGAAGAATCGTCTGGCGACCTCCTGACCGGCACCAATTTCAACAATGGTGCCGTATTTGTTTTCGTCCAGGTTAAGGGCGAGGGCTTTTTGGTCGGTGGTGACTGATTTATCTCGTTCTAGCATGAGTTATATCGAATTCTACGGTTTAGATTTTTTTACGTTATTGGCCAGAAACATCCAGGTCTCCAATACGGAGTCGGGCGTTAACGACACACTGCTGATACCTTTCTCCATCAGCCATAGCGCCAAATCCGGGTGATCGGAGGGCCCCTGACCGCAGATGCCTACATACTTGCCTTGTTTTCTGCATGCATCGATGGCCATTTCCAGCATTTTTAATACGGCCTCATTGCGCTCGTCAAACAGATGGGCAATCAAGCCTGAATCACGATCCAGACCCAACGTCAGTTGAGTCATGTCGTTGGAGCCGATAGAAAACCCATCAAAATATTCCAGGAACTGATCTGCCAATAGGGCATTTGATGGCAGTTCACACATCATGACCAACTTGAGTCCCTGATCGCCGCGCTTAAGCCCGAAATCAGCCATGATTTCACTCACTTGCCTGGCTTCTTCAACGGTGCGAACAAAGGGAATCATAAGCCATACATTATTGAGGCCCAATTGCTCGCGTACTTTTTTCATCGCGCGGCATTCCAATTCGAAACAGTCGCGAAAGTCTTCAGAAATGTAACGAGATGCGCCCCTAAAACCAATCATGGGGTTCTCTTCATCCGGTTCAAACTGTTCGCCGCCGATTAGGTTGGCGTATTCATTCGACTTAAAATCAGACAGCCGGACTATGACTTTCTCCGGGTAAAAAGCTCCTGCAATAGTGGCCACACCCTCAACGATTTTCTCGATATAAAAATCCACCGGCGAGGAATACCCTGCTGTCATATCATCAATAATGGCCTTTAGCTCGTCACTTTGCTCTTCATATTGGAGCAGCGCCTTTGGGTGAATACCAATCTGGCGATTAATAATGAATTCCAGTCGGGCGAGTCCAACCCCTTTGTTGGGCAGCATGGCAAAACTCAGTGCCCTGTCTGGGTTAGCGACATTCATCATGACATCAATAGGTAATTCGCCCATTGAAGTAACATCGCTGGTAATTACTTCAAAGTCCAACAACCCCTCGTAGACGAAACCCGTATCGCCCTCTGCACAACTAACGGTCACTGATTCATCTGAACTAAGAAGTTCGGTTGCATTTTCACAACCCACCACGGCAGGAATTCCCAATTCGCGAGCGATGATTGCCGCATGACAGGTTCGTCCGCCCCGGTTGGTCACAATCGCAGCGCAGCGCTTCATCACCGGCTCCCAGTCGGGGTCAGTCATGTCAGTGACGAGAATCTCGCCATCCTGAACCTGGTTCATTTCTTCCAGGCCTGAAACTACACGAACCCGTCCGGAACCAATTTTTCCGCCTATGGCACGGCCTTCAACACGAACCTTGCCTTTCTCGTTCAGAACAAATCGCTCCATTGCGCTTTGGTTGCTACGGCTAGCGACCGTTTCTGGTCGCGCTTGCAGAATATATAGCTTGCCGTCGTCACCATCCTTACCCCACTCAATATCCATGGGGCGGTCGTAGTGCTGCTCGATGATGACGGCCTGTTTGGACAAGTTGATGATGTCTTCATCGGTTAGACAGAACCGTTTTCGATCTTCCGGTTCAACATCGACTATTTTGACCGACTTACCAGCCGAATTATCGCTGTCGTAAACCATCTTTTCGGCTTTACTGCCCAGTGAGCGACGGATCAGGCTGGGATATCCCTCTGCTAGGGTTTGCTTGTGGACATAAAACTCATCCGGGTTCACAGCACCCTGAACCACCATTTCACCTAGTCCCCAAGACGCGGTGATAAAGAAAACATTTTCATTCCCGGACTCGGTATCCAAGGTAAACATAACTCCGCTGGCGCCGGTTTCGCTGCGAACCATGCGCTGTATGCCTGCGCTCAGGGCGACCTCCTTATGGTCAAAACCCTGATGTACCCGATAGGAAATTGCACGATCATTGAACAGGGAGGCGAATACCTCCTTGACCGCGAGGAGAACATTGTCTTCGCCTTTAATGTTGAGGAAAGTTTCTTGCTGTCCGGCAAATGAAGCATCGGGCAAATCCTCTGCCGTGGCAGATGATCGAACGGCCACTGGAGCATCATTGTCGCCACATAGATCGCGATATCCTTGACGAATGGCTTGTTCGAGTTCGGGAAGTAGTGGGGTTTCCACGACCCACCGTCGAATATCTGCACCGGCTTTAGCTAAGGTATCGACATTTTCGATGTCCAGGTCTTCAAGCAAATCGTGAATTTTTTTATCCAGGCCGCTTTGACTCAGGAAGAGACGAAAGGCGTCTGCCGTAGTTGCGTATCCAGTTGGGACACTTACGCCCAATCCGGCAAGACTACTGATCATTTCACCAAGAGAGGCGTTTTTACCACCTACCCGGTCAACGTCATGCATACGTAACTGTTCAAATTTCAGGGTGTAATCAACCAAGGAAAGCTCCATAAAACTTGTTAAAGAAAATCAGGACATTCAGAAAATCTTTACTTTGTATAGAAAGGTTAGGGCAAGCGATGATAACTTAAATAAACAAAGATTTGGGCGGGGCACAAGGCATGAAAAGTAAACGATATGTTTTTTATATTTCGGACAGCACCGGGTTGACCGCGGAGGGCTTGGGAAATGCCCTTCTTGCTCAATTTAAATCAATCGAAATAGAGCGGGTTTTTTTGCCATATACCAATACACAAGAGAAAGCTCGCCAAGCGTTACTTAGGATAAAGAGCTCCGGCCAGCTTGGCGATGCCAGGCCCATCATTATAGCGACCATCCTGGATCCGTTGATTCGCGAGATAATCGCTGAGTCCGATGGTTATGTTATTGATATATTTGGGGATTTTTTATCAGGAATTGAAGAAGAATTGGGGGAGAAATCACAATCAAAAGTGGGCGGTACCCACGTTAACCCGGCGGATAGCAAAGCGCTGAGACGAATAGATGCGGTGAATTATGCCTTGGACAATGATGACGGTGCGCGAACCAATCACTATGACCGTGCTGACTTGATCTTGGTCGGGGTATCGCGAAGTGCCAAAACGCCCACCTGTCTTTATATGGCGATGCAATTTGGCATTTTTGCCGCCAACTACCCCTTCACTGAAGAAGATTTGGAATTGGGGAAATTACCAGCCAGGTTGCTGCCTTTTAAAAACAAGCTTTTTGCCCTGACAATTGCCCCGGAGCGACTTTCGAAAATTCGAAATGAGCGACGTTCTGATTCCAAGTATGCATCCATTAAACAATGTCAGTGGGAAGTGAAAGAAGCTGCTCTAATTTATAAGAAAACAGGCCTAAATATTATCGATACAACCAGCCTCTCTGTCGAAGAAATTGCCACTCAGATCTTGCTCAGCTCAGGTATCGAGAGGGCGGTGTAACTTATTGAATTTATTGTAAAAAGTTTTTACGTGCAGACTGACTTTACATGTAAAAATATTTGGCATATTCGGCTATATTCAAGTTTCAGCTGAAATGTCGTCCAGTACCGTTTTTTATGTCTTTGTATTCACAGATACATGCCTGAATAGGCTTTCTAGCTATATTGTGAGCTTCAAAAGGTAGCGATGTGCTCAAATTTGATTGCCCCGGGAGATTTATATCTTTGCCGGGTAACTGAGTTCAAATTGAGATACATCGGTATTGTTATAAAAACTCTTGTACAAACAGCTCGTCTATTTCTGGCAATCATGGTTTTGTTGGCGATTCCTTCACTTGTTTTTGCCCAGGGACCGATTGAGAAAGACTTGAAAATATATCAAGTGAAAGAAGTCGCTGATCAGCAAGGCATGGAAGAAACCTTGATCGAGGTAGATACCCCGGTTCCGGGATCGGTGCATGAATACAAATTCACCTATCGAAATATCAGCGGTAAAAGTCTTGATGGCATTGTTATCAGACAATCCATTCCTGCAAACTCATTCTATATGTGGGGATCAGCTACTGCCCCGGAAGGCACAGACCTCTATCTAAGTATGGACAACGGGAACACTTTTCATCCTGTGTCATCTATTAATGATTCAGTAGAAGAGATCGATTCGACCAAGGAACATAAATTTAAAGCATTACAGTGGGTGGTAAAACGATCCCCGGAGGCGAACGAAATACTCGCGCTAAGTTATCGAGCTATTTCAAAATAGCAATTTTCCTATGAAGCCACTGCCTATTATGGAATCATTGTCAGCCGAGTTTACGTTGTATGTTTAATGTTACTGCTGATTACCTTTGTACTTCTGGCTGTCGGAGTTTCTTTTTTATGCTCAATTGCCGAAGCCGTTCTACTTAGCTCCACAACATCCTATGTGCTGTCCCTGGAAAAGGAGGGACGCCCCAGTGGACGGATACTAAAGGCGCTTAAAGATGACATCAACAGCCCACTTGCCGTCATTCTAACGCTTAACACTATTGCCCATACCATTGGTGCTGCCGGTGCCGGCGCACAGGCCACCTTGCTCTTTGGGAACGTCTACCTGGGCGTATTTTCCGCGGTGCTCACCTTGGTAATTCTGGTTTTTTCCGAAATAATCCCCAAAGCCCTCGGCGCACATTATTGGTGCGCCCTAGCACCCATGACGGGCTTCGCACTTTTCTATCTAATAAAAATACTTTATCCATTTGTGGTGATGTCACGAAAGCTAACCGGATGGCTTGCGTCTTCCGAAGAGATTGTCCAGGGGTTTAGTCGCAACGAATTTGCCGCTATGGCTGAGCTTGGCGAGCAAGAGGGTGAGCTGGAAGCACACGAAGCCAAAATGCTGCAAAATATTTTCTCCTTGCAAGAGAAAACGGTACGTGAGGTGATGACTCCGCGCTCAGTCATTTTCTCACTGTCGGAGGAAAATACACTCCAAGCCTTGCTAGAAGCCCGTGATAAAGACAACTTTTCCAGAATCCCTGTTTATGATTCTGAGCCCGACAATATCACCGGCTTTGTTCTTAGGATGGAATTGCTGATGTCGAGTGCCCACGGAGAGGCTGACAAACCATTACGCGAATTCAGGCGGGACCTGCCAGCAATTCTGGATAAATTCTCCTTGTGCTGGCGGCGTTTGATCAGTTTCTTAATCAGGGATCGCAAATTATGTTGGTGGTAAATGAGTACGGAGAAACCCAAGGCCTGATTACGTTAGAAGATGTATTTGAAGAGCTTCTTGGAACCGAAATTACCGACGAGAGTGATGCCGTTGAAGATATGCAAAAGTTGGCACGAAGCAGGGCGGTGTTAAATAAAATCCGTATTCGCTCAGAAAACAGGGAAGCACAAGAACATCCCCGGCAGTCCAAATAGTACTTGTGTAACTCTACGTTGGCTCCAAGAAAAAACATAAGGATAAGGATTCGTACAGCCCCTGTAGTTATTCAGTTTTGGTTTTTATCTTTTCGGTGTTTTGTCGGTGAGATAACAGGCAGTACAGTTTTTTTCCACCAACGTGTGGTTTTTCGTGCAAACCGCGTCTTTGAAATTAATTTCTGGTCAGTCTCGGTAAGCTCTTCTGGTTGAAATTCTGCTTTCAGGCGGGCGACTTTAGATCGATCGGTATTGCATAGGAAATTGAATAGCCAATGGCCTGGCTTTGCCCAGAATGCAATGCTTGCTGGGCGGTAAGCTACTGCGCCAAAATCGATCAAATAAACGTGATTAGTTGAGGTAATAATCAGGTTTTGTGGGCGTAAGTCATTATGTGTTATTCCGCGGATGTGCATCTGATTGACAATGTTGGCCAATTGGGAAAGCAGTCCTGGAGTAGTTCCCAGATATTGGTGATCGGGAGAGATGCCTTCAATATATTCCATGCGGTAAGCGTGCGAACCATGAGTACCCAAGTATTTGGGAATACCTGTAATACCGTCCA
>JAURLY010000162.1 GCA_030830945.1 Gammaproteobacteria bacterium
TATACATTATTATTTTGGCGGCTTTCGGCGTGATCTCCGAGATCATCCCGACCTTCAGCCGCAAGCCTCTATTTGGCTATAGCTCTATGGTGTACGCGACGGCGTCTATTGCCTTCCTGTCATTCATTGTATGGGCTCACCACATGTTCACCGTGGGCATGCCTGTTGGAGGCGAGTTGTACTTCATGTACGCCACCATGCTGATTGCGGTACCGACAGCGGCCAAGGTGTTCAACTGGATTACCACCATGTTCAAGGGCGCCATTACTTTTGAAACACCCATGCTTTTTGCTATTGCTTTTGTGGTTCTGTTTACCGTGGGCGGATTTACTGGCTTGATGCTGGCGATTGCACCTGCAGATATTCAATACCATGACAGCTACTTCGTTGTGGCGCACTTTCACTACGTGATGGTAGCGGGTGCGGTATTCAGCATGTCTGCTTCGGTTTACTACTGGTTACCCAAATGGTGTGGTCGTATGTACAGCGAAGCCATGGGTAAAGCACATTTCTGGATTTCTTTTATCGGGTTCAACATTACCTTCTTCCCGCAGCATTTCCTCGGCCTAGGTGGTATGCCTCGTCGTTATGCAGACTACGCGCTGCAATTTGCTGACTGGAATATGGTGAGCTCAATCGGTGCGTTCATTTATGGCGCGTCGCAGATCCTGTTCTTGTACAACGTGATCGCGACTATCCGTAACGGTAAAAAAGTTGATGATCCACAAGTGTGGGAAGGAGCGCGTGGTCTGGAGTGGACTGTTCCAACACCAGCGCCTTATCACACATTTACCACACCGCCTGACGTTAATCAGAAAGCGGAAGAGCTCCACTAAGGAGATAAGTAACGAAAATGGCAGATAACACAGGCCGCAACGAGAGGAAGGTTGGCAAGACAGTCGTTAAATCAGCTGTCGGTGCGGTGTTGATGTTTGCTTTTGCGGTGTTTGTGATGCCGCCTCTTTATGACATGTTTTGTGAGATCACCGGAATTGGTGACAAGACAGCAAGCAAGTATGAAGGGGCGGTTAGTGCTATCGATGAGTCGCGCACGATCAAGGTGCAGTTTATAGCGACGAATGAAGCCACCATGTCATGGGATTTTGAGCCTAATATCTTTGAGGTAGAAGTTCATCCCGGGGAAGCTACCCGAATTACCTATTTCGCCAAAAATCGAACCAGGCGGGATATGGTGGCTCAGGCTATCCCTAACATTGTGCCGACTTCAGCAGTGAAGTACTTCCATAAAACGGAGTGTTTCTGTTTCGATCAGCAACCACTGCAAGCAGGGGCAGAGGCTAATATGCCTTTGGTGTTTATTGTTGATCGGGATCTTCCCAAAGCAATTACCACCATCACTCTGTCGTACAGTATTTTTGATGTCACCGATATGTTTAGCGATGGCGTCGCAGGTATTAACTAGATTGGGCTAAAACCCAAACAACAAAACCGGAGAAAAAACAAAATGGCAGCTGAAGGTACTTATTACGTTCCTGAGCAGAGCAAACTGCCCATCATTGTTGGTTTGTCACTCGGCCTTTCCGCCTATGGCGCAGGCAAGATCATGATTGATGGTAGCTACGGCGCGCTTCTGGTGGGGATGATCCTGGTATGGGGAACCCTGGCTTATTGGTGGAATCTAGTTATCAAGGAAAACATGCAGGGATTGGTAGATGACCAGCTTAAGCGCTCATATGTTTGGGGTATCGGCTGGTTTATCTTTTCCGAAGTCATGTTTTTCTCTGCATTCTTTGGCGCGCTCTTCTATGTGCGTAACGTGGCATTGCCAACACTGGGTGGTTGGGAAATGGGCGTAGCTAACCCGGAAGAGTGGGGTGGTTTCAGTCCGTCCTGGCCTTTAATGGTCACTCCAGATCAGTCCCTTAATGGTGATTCGTCCGTCATGAAAGGCCCAGAGCATGCGTTTACTTTTCCCGGGTGGAGCAATATTTTCCACTGGTTGCCATTGTGGGGCACTCTTATCCTCATGACCTCAAGTTGGACTGTGCACGTTGCTCACCATGCACTCAAACATGGCGATAACCGCAAGAAATTTAATATCTGGCTGGGTATAACCGTTATCCTCGGTTCTACTTTCCTTTGTTTGCAGGCCTATGAGTACTATGAGGCGTATCACCACCTTGGCCTGACTTTGAAATCCGGCATCTATGGTACGACGTTCTTTATGCTGACAGGTTTCCACGGTGCGCATGTGACCATGGGTACCATCATGCTGCTCGTACAGCTGATTCGCTCATTCAAGGGTCACTTTACCGAGAATGATCATTTTGGTTTCGAAATGGCATCTTGGTACTGGCACTTTGTTGATGTGGTTTGGGTGATGCTTTTCTTCTTCGTATATATCCTTTAAGAAGGGTACTTTCCCACTTATTTGTTTATATAGGGAAGAGATAAGAAACGGCCAGTTGTACTGTCCGTTTTTGTCTGGGAAGAAAACCGAAGGGGTTATTCGTCGATGATTCTTTCAGGGTGTAATTCACGATCCCAGGGCGCTTGGCTACCAAGTTGGCCAGTGCCGATGCCATAGGCGATAGTGCCAACTAGTGCAGTTGCCAGGCTGATACGTATAAACAAGGCATAAAGTACGCGTTTGCGCTCATTGCCCTTGTCTTTGACCAGAAACCAAAAACCGGTGAAAAGACTGGCAAGCATGGCAATGAGTAAGATGAAGACGATCAGTTTTAAAAGCATGGTCGATCTGAAATTAAAATTGAGTCGCTATTTAAACACAGCGGCGTGTTTGGTTGATCATAAAATCAACCAAACATAATCAGGCGGAGGTGCCGGGCACTTTGTCGAATCAGGTCAAATTCAAATGGCATTGGGATATTAAATTCCTGCTTTTGGTGTGTGCAGTATTGCCGCTCACTATATCCGCCATTTTTTGGCAGTTGGATCGTGCTGGGCAAAAACGGGAAATACTTCGACAGCTCGATGAGGGCATGGCAAATGCCCCGGTCAGTCTGGAATCCCTGCCGGCAAGCCCCCAAAACTACACGCAGGTGATCGTGGAGGGGCGTTGGGCGGAGCAAGTATTTTTATTGGACAATCGCACACGCTATGGCCGAGTAGGCTATGAGGTAGTTGGACTAATTGAGCGCACCAACGATGTGCCGGTTTTAGTAAATCGAGGCTGGATTGCGGCTGGCAATGACCGCAGTGTATTGCCGGAAATCGATATTCCTCCTGGAAATCATCGTGTCGAGGGATACCTATATCGATCAACCCAAAAGCCGATTGTGTTTGCGGAGCAGCAGTGGTCGGGTAAGTGGCCTGAAAGGATACAGGTAATAGATTTTGAGTTAATGCAGCAACGACTGAGTGGAGATCTTTATCCTTCTGTAGTGCGGATTAGCCCAGAATCTCCTTTGGCCTATCAGGCCGATTGGCATGTTGAGCGCAAGGGGCCGGGAATGCATATTGGCTATGCTATCCAATGGACGTTGATCTCCTTGTTGATTGTCATCATGTGCCTTTTTGTAAACAGCAATTTGAAGGATTGGTTGAAACAACGCAGAAGAAACCGAAACCAGTAAAGATATGAACAATACGACAAACCACCAAAAATCCAGCAAACCATGGCCACTCTACGTAATTGTCGGCATGGTCACTGGCGTCTTGTTGCTGGGTTATCTGCTCGCTCCAAAGACAGAAGAAGGCAAGCTCGCCTGGATAGAAATACTGGGAACCACCAACAACGGCATGCTATTAAACCCTCCAGTTGAAGTATCGCCTGGTCAAATTCTGGGCCTGGATGGCCAGCCCTGGGCTGCCATGGACGACGGCACCTGGAAAATGGTACTGCTGGTTCAGGGCGACTGCGGTGAAACCTGTATCGCTCGTATGAAAGAGCTTCATGCCATGCGTATTCGTTTGCAGCGTGACGCGAGTGAGTTAACGCTGGGATTACTGGTGCAAGACGCCGAACATTTGCCGAGCGTACCGGTTGCCGATGATATCCATGAACTACAGCTAGGAGGCACAGCACTGTTAGAGAATTTGAAACAGACGAATGTCGCAGACTCGCAGCAGCCTACGGTTCTATTGATGAACCCGATTGATGTTTTCATGCTGGCCTATATGCCAGAAAACTCAGGTGTCGAAATCCTTGAAGACTTTGAGCACCTTTTAAAACTGGCACACTAAGCTTTTACTCCAAGAGACCCTAATGAAATCGCTATTTTCCAACTCCCTCCCTGGATTTCGCCTTGCTTTGATTGGCATCGTGTTGGCCGCCGGTGTTGTAGGCCTCGGTGCCTTTACCCGTCTGGTGCATGCGGGTTTGGGTTGCCCCGATTGGCCAGGTTGTTACGGGCATTTGCTTTGGCCCAATGAGGCGCATGAGATTGCTGCAGCCAATGAAGCGTTTCCGGATATGCCGGTTATCGACGGCAAACCCTGGCCAGAGATGGTTCATCGTTATTTTGCCGGCACACTGGGCCTGCTGATTTTGGCCATGGCTGTTCTGGCGATCCGGAATCGTCAGGATAAAAGCTATCCATTCCGGCAACCGCTATTCATGCTTTTCCTGGTGATATGGCAGGCGCTGTTTGGAATGTGGACGGTAACCTTAAAGCTATGGCCACAAGTTGTGACGATTCATCTGATGGGAGGATTCGCGACCTTTGTACTAATCGTTGTTATGGCTCAAAGGCTGTCATCATACCAATGGCGGCTTCCAGAGAAACAACTTGATAAAGTTCTCTCACTGAAGCCGTGGCTTATCTTGGGAATAATCATTGTTGCCCTGCAGATCACATTGGGTGGCTGGGTGGCCTCAAATTATGCGGCGCTTGCGTGTCCGCCTAAAGAATTTCCGACATGCTTTGGTTCCTACTGGCCGGATATGGACTTTGTCCATGGATTTAATTTTGCCCAACATATCGGGCCAAATTATCTTGGGGGATTGCTTCATAATGAAGCCCGTGTGGCTATTCATTATATGCATCGCGTGGGGGCCCTGATCACGACGGCTTATCTGATCTTTCTCGCTTTCAAATGCTTATTTATCGGTTTCAAACCCCTGTCATTGCTTACCAAATTGATGGTTACTGTATTAGCCATTCAGGTGATTTTGGGCATCAGCAACGTTATGATGGCGCTGCCTTTGTTCATCGCTGTGGCGCACAATGTAGTTGGTGCAATTTTGCTGGCTGTGGTCTGCAGTATGGCCACACAATGTCTGCGAGCACAGAGGCTGGAAACTCGGGAAATACAAGGGGAATAGGATGAGCACAGAGGCGAGCGTCTCCGCTACCTTCAGTGATTATCTGGAGCTGACCAAACCCAGGGTCGTTGCTCTTATGATTCTCACCTCCGTTATTGGCATGATGTTGGCAGTCCCCGGCATGGTGCCGCTGGATGCCCTGATACTAGGCAATCTCGGCATAGCCCTGTGTGCAGGCTCTGCGGCTGCTATCAATCATCTGGTCGACCGTCAGGTTGACCTGAAGATGGCTCGAACTCGCAATAGGCCCGTGGCAACTGGTCGCGTAGACCCGGTACCAGCAAGCTTGTTTGCCTTTGTCATAGGCGCTTTAGGCACCTACATACTAGTCGCTTATGTCAACATGCTCACCGCTGTCCTGACGATACTCTCACTGGTTGGATACGCCGTTGTGTACACCCTCTGGCTCAAACGCGCGACCCCACAAAATATAGTGATTGGTGGTTTGGCTGGCGCCATGCCACCTTTACTTGGTTGGGTGTCTGAAACCAATCAAATGGCAGCCGCTCCTTGGTTGTTGGTTATGATTATATTCA
>JAURLY010000163.1 GCA_030830945.1 Gammaproteobacteria bacterium
AGAGAAGCTTTATCGGATTCCATCACACATATGGAATCTTCAACTTCGATTTTGTCTCCTACGGAAACAAGAATTTCAGTGACTTCAGCGCTATCAGCGCCAAGATCAGGTACTTTGACTATTTCAATTGACACGAGATTCTTCCCCCAGTTACAGCGTCATGGGATCAGCTTTTTCTGGATCAATGCCATATTTAGCAATAGCATCTGATACCAGGCTCTTATCGATCGCCCCGTCATCAGCCAGCGCCTTAAGGGCCGCAACCGTGACATAGTTGCGATCCACTTCAAAATGCTTACGCAATTGAGCGCGCGTATCAGAGCGTCCAAAACCATCTGTACCCAAAACCCTATAAGAGCATGGAATAAAGCCCCG
The DNA here is from genome assembly GCA_030830945.1 of Gammaproteobacteria bacterium. Classification (GTDB taxonomy): domain Bacteria; phylum Pseudomonadota; class Gammaproteobacteria; order Pseudomonadales; family GM7GCV1; genus GM7GCV1. The sequence continues at coordinate 376 of JAURLY010000163.1, forward strand.
CAGCAATTCGCTGTGAGCATGTATATAGTCTGTTGCAATCACAGCTGGACCTTTTCTCCCTTCGAGGAGCGAAGTAATCATGGGCACTTTGGCTTCCTCGCCAGGGTGGAGTAAATTCCAGCGATCCACGGATTTCGCTTCACGGTAAACCTCATTAATGGAGGTCATACTCCAGATATCCGCGTCCACGTTCCAATCAGATTTGAGCATTTCAGCTGCAGCTTCAACCTCCAGAAGAATGCTGCCAGCCCCCATTAATTGAACTTTGGGGCCATCTCCAGTTTTGCTTTCTTTCAAAAGATACATCCCTTTGATAATGCCTTCTTCGGCACCTTCTGGCATGGCCGGATGCGCGTAGTTTTCATTCATCGAGGTGACGTAGTAAAAACAGTTTTCGCCTTCACCATACATACGGCGAATACCATCTTGAATGATAACGGCCAGTTCATAACCATACGTTGGGTCATAACTTATACAATTGGGGATTGTCGACGCGACCAGATGACTATGGCCATCCTGATGCTGCAACCCTTCTCCGTTGAGGGTTGTACGTCCAGCCGTAGCACCTATCAAAAAGCCACGCGCCTGAAGGTCTCCTGCCGCCCATGCCAAATCACCAATACGCTGGAACCCAAACATGGAATAAAACACGTAGAACGGGATCATCGGCAAATCGCTATGACTATAGGAAGTCGCAGCAGCTAGCCAGGCAGACATCGCCCCGGCTTCATTAATCCCTTCTTCCAGAATTTGCCCGTCCTGGGACTCTTTATAAAACATGATCTGGTCAGAATCTTCTGGCTTGTATTTTTGACCGTGAACGGCATAAATACCTAACTGCCGGAACATACCTTCCATACCGAAAGTACGAGCCTCGTCCGCAACAATTGGAACTATCCGTTCGCCAATATTCTTATCCTTGGCCAATGTCGAAATAATTCGCACGAAAGCCATGGTCGAAGAAATTTCCCGATCACCGGTGGACTCCAACTGCTTGGCAAAATTTTCCAGCGGTGGAATCTCCATCGGCGCACTAACTGCCTGACGCTTGGGAATATAGCCTCGCAACGCTTCACGTCTAGCGCGCAAATACTTCATCTCCGGACTATTCTCATCCGGCCGGTAATAAGGCACTTCGGGCAAGTCTTCGTCTGAAATGGGGATGTTAAATCTGTCGCGGAACTGTTTGAGGCCGTCAATCCCAAGCTTTTTCAGCGAGTGAGTGGTATTTGCTGCCTGCCCCTGATCGCCCAGGGCATAGCCTTTAACTGTTTTGGTCAAGATGACCGTTGGCTGATCAGTAGTATTGACTGCTTTGTGATAAGCCGCGTAGACCTTGAAGGGATCATGTCCGCCACGATTTAGCCCTTCCAGTTCTTCGTCGGTCATGTGCTCAACGAGGTCACCAATTCCTTTATCGACAAATGCCTGCCGCAAATAGGAACCTGGTTTGGCCTTAAAATTCTGGTATTCGCCATCAATCCATTCGTCTAGCGCCTTCTGCAAACGGCCATCCTTATCCTTGGCAAAAAGTGCATCCCAGTGACGGCCCCAAATAACTTTAATAACATTCCAGCCTGCACCACGGAAAACGCCTTCCAGCTCCTGAATGATTTTTCCGTTACCCCGCACAGGACCATCAAGGCGCTGCAAATTACAGTTAATAACAAAAATCAGATTATCAAGGTTTTCCCGCCCTGCTAGTGCAATAGCGCCCAGAGATTCAGGCTCATCTGTCTCGCCATCCCCCAGAAATGCCCAAACTTTGCGATCGCCGTGATCAACCAGTCCGCGGTTTTGCTGATACTTCATTACATGGGCAAGATAAATAGCCTGGATCGGCCCCAACCCCATGGATACCGTTGGGAAGTTCCAGTACTCTGGCATTAACCAGGGGTGCGGATAAGAAGAGAGACCACCACCGTCAACTTCTCGACGGAAGTTTTCCAATTGTTCTTCAGAGATTCGTCCCTCGACAAAAGAGCGGGAATACATGCCCGGCGCACTATGGCCCTGAAAGAAAATCAGGTCGCCTTTGTTGCCTTCGTCCCAACCACGCCAAAAATGATTAAAACCGATTTCATAAAGAGTTGCAGACGAAGCAAAAGAAGATATATGTCCGCCAATACTGCTGTCACGGGTATTGCAACGCATCACCATAGCCAGGGCATTCCAGCGAATGATGGAACGAATTCGACGTTCCATGAAAAGATCACCCGGCAGAGGTGTTTCCTCATCCACCCTAATGGTATTTCGATAGGGAGTGACTACAGCCGGCTTTAGATCTACGCCCTGATCATTAGCGCTATCCTCAAGCTTGGAGAGCAGCTCGGCGGCTCTATCCTTGCCTTCGACTTTAATAACTGAATCCAACGCATCCAGCCATTCGCGGGTTTCTAATGAATCAATATCATCCACGTAGTTTGCTCCTGATAATTTTTTAAAACAGAATATTTAATATTTTAATTTTGGCAGGGGCGCTCAATCGTTAAGCGCCTAAATTTATGATTGTCGTCTTAACTAAATAATTTATAACGACTAATTTCTTCATCAATGGTATCAATTTGAGCACAAAAAAGCTCCGAAATTTTTCTATTTATCAGTTTCACCCAGCTCCATTTGCTCAGGATGATGAACTGGCCAAGCTGTGATTAGTGCCTTAATAAGGGTAGCTAAAGGGATTGCAAAAAATATTCCCCATACTCCCCAGATCCCGCCAAAGACCAAAATTGCCAAAATAATAAATACCGGATGCAGGTTGACGACCTCCGAAAAAAGCATAGGCACCAACACATTTCCATCCAGTATTTGCAACACGATGTATGCGAGGATTAAATAAAGAGTCGTGGCAGATACGCCCCATTGAAAAAGCGCAACCAAGGCAACTGGCACAGTAACCGCAAACGCCCCAACAAATGGAATCATTACCGAAAAGCCTACAATCACAGCCAATAACAGGCTGTAGCGCAATCCAAACAAGGCAAAAACGACGTAGCTGACCACCCCGACAATCACTATTTCCAACGCCTTTCCACGCAAATAGTTCGCCAACTGCATGTCCATCTCAGCCCATATGACCCTCATGGCTCCACGACGTGTTGGCAAAAAAGACTTAATCCCCAAGCCCAGGCTATACCAATCCTTAAGCAGGAAAAAAACCAGGATCAATACCAGAGCAGAATAGACGGTTAACGTCATCAAACCCGGAATCTGACCGAATGAGTAGGCCAACAGTTTTTCACCATTGGTTATAGCTAGCTGGTTCATTTGGGAAAAAGTAGCGGAAAGAAGCTCATCACTAAAATACCCGGAGCTACTTTCCAACAAGTTTCTTATCGCTTGCTCGCCTCTATTGGCAATAGCAGGAAGCTCGGTAATCATGGAACTTACTTCTCCGAGAATAAGGGGCACAAGGATAAATATCAGCGCGATGTTTAAGCCGATAAAGAATAAATAGGTCATCGCCAACGCCCAAAGACGCGGTATGCCACGCTCTACCATCCAATGCATTGGCCCCTGAAGGATATAAGCAATAACCAGACTTACCAAAAAGGGAGCCAGAACACTACCCAGAAACCAAATAACCAGCAGGCTGGCGAGGATAAAAACTGATAGAAGTACAGCTTCTTCGTCACCAAGATATCTTGTGATCCAGGAGTTAAGTGTTTGCCGCATAAGTATGTGATTACCTCAGTGCTACTTTTAGACCAACAGTTGAGTAAAAAAGCTTTCGCCTATTACTCCTCATTCATTTGAGCATTTCCGCAACAAGATGGAGAATGTGCTGTCCAAGAACGTACTTGCAGTTTACTAGATTTTTAAAGTGGAATTTATGCGTTATCTCCCAGTGGCCCTTATTTTTTTGTCATTTCTTTTCAGCACGGGAAAGAGTCTGGCAGATATACGCCTCCCCAGCATGGGAGAGGCCAGCTCTGGCGTAATTTCACTGGATCAGGAAAGGGAACTAGGGCAAGCCTGGTTGCGGTCTTACCGCGCCCAGACAGATATCAATACTGATTATGAATTGCAGGAGTATGTTGAAAACGTCATTTTTCGAATGACCCAATATTCCGACATTGTTGATAAACGCCTTGATGTACTTATTGTCAACAATCCTCGCCTTAATGCCTTTGCTGTTCCCGGAGGCATTATTGGGATAAATACAGGGCTATTCACTTACGCCGAGACTGAAGGTCAGTTTTCCTCTGTTATGGCTCATGAACTCCCACACCTTAGCCAGAGACACTTTGCTCGCTCCGTTGCCCAGCGCCAATCCAATCAACTTACTACTATGGCCGCTCTATTGGCGGGGATTTTAGTTGCAGCGACGGCCAGTGGTGACGCAGGCCTGGCCATGATTTCAGCAACTCAGGCAGCATCTATACAGTCCGACCTCCGCTACAGCCGACAGCACGAGCAGGAAGCAGACAGGATAGGTTTAGAGGTAATGGCTAATGCCGGTTACGACCCCAAGTCCATGGGCGCCATGTTCGAAAACATGCTCCGGTCTACCAGCTATGTTGGCTATCAAGCGCCCGAATACCTTCGCAGCCACCCACTGACCGAAACCCGTGTTAATGATGCACTTAATCGCGCAAGGCAATATCCACAAAAATACTACCCTGAAGCACAGCAGTATCAGTTGATGCGAAAGCGGATCGAAATTCAGCAGTCCGGGGTGCCTGCCCAAGCGGTTCGAAAATTTGAAGCAGAAGTAGAATTGAACAACAGTGCACTCAATAAATATGCGCTTGCGCTGGCCTACGAGAGGGCTATTCAATTCGATGAAGCTAAAAAACTGGCTCAGGAACTATTCGCTTCAGACCCTGGAAATCAATCATTTGGCTTGCTCTATGCTGACATTCTCAACCAGACAGGGGAATCCGCAGAAGCAGAGACCATTATTCGCAAATACTTGAACAGACGACCCGATAGCTACGCCCTAAATATGGCTTTGGCCGGTGCATTGTCTTACGGCGGAAAGTTTTCTGAAGCGGCTGAAATCCTGCGCAAACAAACCCAACTGAGAAGCAATGACGCGGCAGTCTGGTACGAATATGCCGAAACGCTTGGCCTTGCCGGCAATTTACTTGAGCTCCACAAGGCTCGTGCTGAATATTTTATGCTGGTTGGGGCGTTTGATCGCGCTATTAGGCAGTTACAGTTTGCCAAAACGGAAGCAGCTGGCAATTCCATTGAAATTGCCATTCTGGACCAAAAAATTACCCGTGCGGCCCAGCTGCGCAGCAATGACCAGTTCTAATGGATTACGCAACCAGCTGAGTTGCTTTGAACTCCAGCATGCGCGATAAAGAACGGATAGCTTGTCTGGCAATCTCTGGATTAACAAAAATCTCGTTATCACCTGATTCAATTACCTGGGCAAGGTTTTCCAGCGAGTTCATGGCCATCCATGGGCAGTTGGCGCAACTACGGCAAGTGGCCCCTGTGCCTGCTGTGGGCGCGATAATCAACTCCTTGTCTGGAACCGCCTGCTGCATCTTGTAAAAGATGCCCTGATCAGTGGCCACAATCATCTGCTTGTTAGGCAGGTCTTTAGCCGCCTGTATGAGTTGCGAGGTTGAGCCAACCGCATCCGCCAAAGCCACCACAGACTCGGGCGATTCGGGGTGAACCAGCACTGCGGCATGGGGATAAACCGCTTTCATTTCAGACAATCGCTGACTTTTGAACTCCTCATGAACAATGCAAGACCCATTCCAGAAAACCATGTCTGCCCCTGTTTTCTTTTGAACATAGCTACCAAGATAGCGATCAGGCGCCCAGAGGACTTTTTCTCCCAATGAATCCAGATGGTCAATAACATCGACAGCAATACTGGAGGTTACGACCCAGTCGGCTCTCGCTTTAACCGCAGCTGATGTATTGGCATACACCACCACAGTCCGGTCAGGGTGCTGATCACAAAACTCAGAAAATTCATCAATTGGGCAGCCTATATCCAGCGAGCAGGTTGCATCCAACGTTGGCATCAAAACCTTTTTATCCGGACTAAGGATTTTGGCCGTTTCCCCCATGAATTTTACGCCGCAAACAATCAGCGTATCTGCAGAATGATTGGCGCCAAACCTCGCCATTTCCAAAGAATCAGACACACAACCACCAGTTTCCTCAGCCAGCTTCTGAATATCCGGATCTGTATAGTAATGAGCGATAAGCACGGCATTTTCGCGCTTTAGCATTGCCCGAATAGTTTCGATATGCCTAGCTTTTACGCTAGCAGGTATTTCTTCAGGCTGCTTAAATAGTGTATCGGCCAGTTCAATCATGCGTTTATATTAGGTGAGGAAAGAGGATTGCCTGAGAAATTGTAACGAATTTGAGCGATAAAATAACGAGCTAGTTCAACCATTTCAGCTGGGCAAAAACTCTCATATGAATTTTATTTGGTCAGGAAATAAATGTCTCGGCAAGACTAACCATCTCAAGGGCGTCAGACCGAATATCCCCTAAGGTTTTGTCGCTTCGGTAGAGCGCACCGCCTATACCAAAACCATTGGCGCCAGCGGTCCAATATTCAGGCATATTATTGGTATCAATTCCACCTACCGGCAGGACTTTTGTTTCTAAGGGTAAGACTGTTCGCCAACTTTTAATAACGGATGGGGCAAGCATTTCTCCGGGAAATGCCTTTAACCCGGAAGCGCCCTCATCCAGCGCCGCAAATGCCTCCGTTGGCGTCGAAACTCCTGGGAGTGAGACCATTTCCATATTGGCCGCTGCTCTAATCACCTCTGGCTTCATGCAGGGGGACACAATTAACTGTCCGCCGACATCCGCAATTTCTCTAACTTGTATGGCTGTCAATACAGTGCCGGCACCCACCAGCATAGTTTTACCGAACTTTTCTGAGATCAAACCAATACTATCCAGTGCATTGGGCGAATTTAGCGGAACTTCGACTATTTGAATTCCTGAATCAAACAAACAATCGACGACCTCAATCGCTTTATCGGGAGTAATCCCCCTCAAAATTGCCACTATGGGCATAGAATCCAAAAAATACGCTAGTTTTTCTTTCATGAGTGTTCCTTTGCAACGACTAACTCTACTGAGCCTGCGATAGTGGCTTCGGCAGAATCAATCCCGTAAGCAGTAAAGCCAAAGTGTTTCAACGCGTAAAGGTATCGAGACATCATGCCTTCAGAGGCGATAACAGCCACTGTCGATTTATCTTTTTTTATTATGCTGTTTATCTCATTGCCAATCAGCAATCCCGACAAATATGAGCCGCCATGTTGAAGCTCATGTTCTCCCGCGATATTCAGGGTGCGGACAGTAAAGAGCTGGTGCAAAAGCCCACCTACTCGACGACTATTATCCAGCCCAAATGAGAATTTATTTTCATCCCAGTCCAACCCAACTTGCACAGATGCTGAGAGTATCGAACGCTTGCTTAAAATATCAAACACTTCGCCCGTCATGGTTGTAGAAAAACCACCGCCGTCGGCACCGTTTACTTCAATCCATTTATTATGAGTCCCCGGCATACAGATAAAATCCGGTGCTTCTAATTGCTTTTCAGCGATGAGCTCATTTGCCCCCAAAAACTGGACCTCTTCACCGCGCATAACGTCAAAGCATTCACTGACACTTTTTCCCGACACCCCAGGAACTATCCAACATCGGCCATTATTAATTGATTTAATCTGATAGAGGTTTTCAAGCAAATTTTGAGTGTTTATCGGGTAACTGACATAAGGAACCTCTACCCAGCCATTACGGCTACCCACCATTCCACTCATCAATATGCAAACATCTTCTTTAGATTCCAGCCAATGACCAATATTTGCTTCTAGTACTGACTGAAATTGGCCGGATATATTCAACAGCCCATCGTTGCTGGATACCCGGTCCAGAATTTGCCGATCCCGATCAACCAGGAACGCTCGAAAATTGCTAGTCCCCCAATCAACAACAATGTATTTCGAATTTTCTTTTTCTGCGCTCATAAGTGCTGATTTGTTGAATTGGTGATTAAAGATTAGCGACAAACACTTTAACGTGTTTTCTGTCCGACAGGCATCGCACGCAGCTAGGATAACTAGCCTAACGGCTGAAGATCCAAAGCTCACATAAACAATCACGCATAAAAAAAGCCGCCTATAGGGCAGCCTTTTTCATGTGTGGTGGGTCGTGCTGGATTCGAACCAGCGACCAATTGGTTAAAAGCCAACTGCTCTACCAACTGAGCTAACGACCCTCGTTGGAGGGCGCATATAGTAATGATGAGACTTTAAAAAACAAGCGTTTTTTTGAATTTATATGGACGCGGAGTAGTTGGTTGGATCAGACAGGCCCGCCGACAAAAAACCCTCTTTTCTTAAACGACAACTGTCGCAACACCCGCAGGCCCTTCCATGTTCATCCGCCTGGTAACAAGAAACTGTCTTGCTGTAATCCACACCTAGCTCTGTTCCAAGCGTAACTATCTCTGACTTACTTAAATTGATGAGAGGCGTCTTGATTTCAACAGGTCGCCCCTCAACGCCATCTTTGGTTGCCAACGCAGACATCTTGGCAAAAGCTTCAATATATTCGGGTCGGCAGTCAGGGTATCCGGAATAATCCACAGCATTAACGCCAATAAAAATCGAGTCCGCCTTAATGACTTCGGCATAGCCAAGAGCTATGCTCAAAAAAACCGTGTTACGTGCAGGAACATATGTCACTGGAATACCTTCAGCCATCTCCTGTGGCACATCGATCAAATCATCTGTCAGTGCCGAACCACCTATTGCTCTCAAATCCAGTTTAATCACTTTGTGATCAACGGCACCAAGTTCTTCCGATATGCTTTTTGCAGCAATAATTTCTGACCTATGTCGTTGCCCGTAATCAAACGCCAACGTGTGACATTCATAATTTTCTTTTTTTGCAAGGGCAAGAATGGTGGATGAGTCCAATCCTCCCGAACAAAGCACTACAGCTTTTTTTGTTGATCTCATATCACACTATAAATTAATGGCCTGGGGAATCGCCCCATATGTATTTATGCAATTGAATCTGCATACGAATTGGCAGCCCACTGGCTATTACTCTTTCAGCAAAAGCCTCTAGCTGAAAGCTGCCGTGAACAGGTGAGAACAGTACGGATCCAACCCGTTCAATCATATTTAGCTCAATCACTTTGGATAAAGCCCAGGAGAAATCATCGTCATCCCCTATCACAAATTTGATTTCATCCCTTTCACCCAGGTATTGCAAGTTATCCCAGCGATTCTTTGAGAGTTCGCCACTGGAAGGTGTTTTAAAATCAACAATACGAGCTACCTGAGGATTTACCTGACTAACAAGTATGGCTCCACTGGTTTCAAGACTTACCTTGTACCCTTGTTGAATTAGCGCATCGAGCAAATCAAGACATTGAGGCTGGGCTAAAGGCTCACCTCCTGTCACACAAACGTACTGGCTGGGATATTCGGCAATTTTGTTAAGAACGTCCGTAATGGCCCATTTCTTCCCACCCTCGAACGCATAAGCGGAGTCACAATAAACGCAGCGAAGTGGGCAACCAGTTAGCCGAATAAATATCGTAGGCAAACCTACGTAGGAAGACTCGCCCTGGACAGAGAAAAAAATCTCCGTCAGGCGAACTGTAGTCTCTGTCATTCTTGTATAGAAGTTGTCGGGGAGATGCCCTAATTAATTATGTTGATCAAGCCATGCGTTAGCCGCTGCTGCCTGACCGGTATTTCCTTGTGCTGCTTCTTGCATGTATCTTCTGGCTGAAGAGAGATCTCCCATTTGCTCATATATCACACCCAATCGATATTTGGCGTCGCCAGATTTACGGTAATTGGGATGAGTATCCAAAAGCTGAACAAATACCTGGCGGGAGTCTTCACGCCGATTAGCCAGCCAGTAGGTTTCACCAAGCCAATACAAGGCATCCGGCACTTCGGGTGATTGCGGATAATCATCTACTAACTGATTAAATGCCTCAATTGCATTATCCCTTTCACCAAGCCTTAGTGCATCAAAGCCTCGCTGATAAAGTGCTGTAGCCTGAGAACTTGATTCAGCTGCGGCCTCGGCGCTGGACGATGACGAAGAAGCCGATTGCGTATAGCTCACACTACCCGAAGATGAGCTAACACCACCTGTATAGAGCTCCCTAACCCGATTGTCGAGGTCAGAGTAATTTTGCTCCTGCTGTTTTTCTAATTCGTCTATCTGATATTGGAGCTCTTCGACCGTACCTCTCAAATAACTTAGCTCTTGTCGTAAATTTTGAAGTTCGACGATTAGCTGGGCATTGGGATCAGGTTGCGAAGCGCTGCCCGCAGAATTTGCAGAGCGCATAGTACGATCCTCCACAGGGGCTTGGGCCATCAGTGGAGTCGAAATAAACAGGAAAACCGCGCTCGCTGATATAGCGAGCGCGGTTTTAACATACTTCATTTACTCGGATATTCCGAATAGATAAGGTAAATGTTACTTAAGCTCAACCCGGCGGTTTTGAGCCCAGGCACTTGGCGTGCTGGCACTAACGGCAGGACGTTCTTCACCATAAGATATGGTTTCAATACGACTTGCACTTACACCAGAGGCTATCAGGTAATCTGCAACAGATTTTGCACGACGTTCGCCCAGAGCAATGTTGTACTCACGGGTTCCGCGCTCATCTGCGTGACCTTCAAGACGAATATTTCGCGGTGAAGATCGAAGTACCGCAGCATAAGCATCAAGTGCCGCCCTGGTACTTGCAGTCAGGGTTGACTCATCAAATTCAAAATAGAAAACAGACTCAAGACCCGCTTCCGGATCCATATTGTCATCACTAACTGAGGTTGACCCGGCACCTACTCCAGATGTGGACGCACTAGAGGAGCTGCTGTCCATACCATCAGAAGAACTGCTGCTATCTTCAGTACTGGTTGAAGAACACGCAACCAAAACACTGATCAAAAAGCTTAGAGCCAGATATTTAAACATTATTTTCATGACTGATTCCTTAGTAAATACTCTCACTTCAAACAAAAAAACCAAATTTTACCCAATATTAGTTGGGAGACCAGGCTGGTTCACGAACATCACCCGCCTGAGCCGGTAAACGGTACTTTATTCCCGCATCCAGAGACACCGCTGACAGTATACCTCGCCCCTGCCACTTAGTAGCATACATCACCATAGCACTGTTTGGAGCTATTGTGGGCGATTCGTCGAGAGAAGTCTCAGTTACAATGATAAGTCGGTCAAGTTCCAGATCCTGAACTGCGATGTGATACTGCCCATCGCGGCGATGAACCATAACCAGATACCTTCCATCAATTGATAAACGCGGTCTCGCATTATAATCACCTTCGAAGGTAATGCGCCTTAATCTTTTGCTATCCAGATTAATTTGATAAATCTGGGGACGCCCTCCACGATCAGAGGTAAAAACCAAATTTTCACCATCTGGTGTCCAGTTCGGCTCGGTGTCGATAGCAAAGTGATTGGTAATACGCTCAAACGTCTTGCTGGCAATATCCATCACGTAAATTTCCGGATTTCCATCTTTGCTGAGCGACATAGCCATCTTTGTCCCATCGGGAGACCAAGAAGGAGCGCCGTTGATACCACGGAAATTGGTAAGTTGCTCACGTTGTCCTGTACCTAATTCTTGGGTAAAAATCGCAGGACGACCTGTTTCAAAGGACACATAAGCAACATGAGTCCCATCGGGGGACCAAGTAGGTGACATTAATGGTTGCGAAGATTCAGTAATAATCTGCTCACGCGCTCCGTCTTGATCAGCGAGCATTAAACGATACCGCTTACTGCCATCCATCATTGTGCCGTCCGTCACATAAATGATCTTTGTTCCAAATATTCCAGGAATTCCGGTGACTGTTTCGTAGACCAGGTCCGCTATTCGGTGTGCAACGTCCCGACCATTATTGTGTCCGCCGTAGACGGTCTTTCGCATCACAAGATTTTGGCTTATTACATTATGAAGCTCGATTACAGCTTCAATACCATCTGCCGTGGTTCGAGCTGTGCCGGTAAGCAGATATTCAGTATCGGTAATTCGCCAATCGCGGAAACTAATGGTCGAGCCGGGATAGGGAAATGACAGCATATTACTGACCGACATGGCATTAAATAGACCACTGCGTCGTAAATCTTCACTGATCACCGATGCAAAGTTTTCCGGTGCACTGCCACCATCGTCCCAACGAAAAGGCACAACCGCAATTTGCGTAGGGCGATCTATGCCCTGGGTAATTTCAATCGTCAGTTGCGCATGAGACACAAGCGAAACGAACAAAAATACAATTCCAACAGCAACTCGCTGAAACATACGACTACAACCTCAGATCTTGTGGATTAAAACGGAACTGAAAAGTCCGGAAATTACGTTCAAACACAGCAGGCTCTAGCTCCGTCACTGCATCAAAGGGTGCGGCTTTTTGTGTGGCTTGCATGGCCGAGCGATCAAAAGCGGAATCCCCGCTGGATTCGACAATATCCACCGAAGTAAG
>JAURLY010000015.1 GCA_030830945.1 Gammaproteobacteria bacterium
ATCCACCTGCCAGACCAAAAAGACATCGTCATCGACGCCAAGGTATCCCTGAAAGCCTATGAAAGCTTCTTCAATGCCGAGACCGATGCACAGCGCGACAAAGCCCTAAAAGAACACATCAGCTCGCTGCGCAACCACTTCACCGGACTCAGTGCCAAAAACTACGAAGCCCTCGACAGCATCAACAGCCTCGACTTCGTATTTATGTTTGTGCCCATCGAACCTGCCTACACACTGGCGCTCCAGAGCGATCAAACGCTATTCCAGAACGCCTACGACAAAGGCGTGGTCATCGTCAGCCCCACCACATTAATGGCAACGCTTAGAACCGTTGCCAATATCTGGCGCTACGAAAAACAAAATCGCTATGCCCAGCAAATTGCCGACGAAGCCGGCGGCCTTTACGACCAGTTCGTGTTGCTGGTGGAATCCCTCGACGACATCGGCAAAAAGATTGAAGCCACCCAGGTCAGTTACGATCAAGCCCGCAAGAGACTTTCAGAGGGCAGAGGCAATGTTGTTAGACGCGTGGAAAACCTGAAAAAACTCGGTGCCAAATCCAAGAAGAACTTACCGGATTCGGTTAAGGGGTTGTTAGAAGAATAATTTTTACAGGAGTAAGACATGGCTATTCCAGATTTCCAGGAGTGCATGAGGCCCTTATTGGATGCTTTATCCGATGGCGCAGAAAAATCATTTAACGAAGCATATGAAGCGGTGTGTTCCCATTTTCATCTGACAGATGATGAAAAAAGGGAAATGCTTCCCTCAGGAAAGCAAACAGTGGTTCGTAATCGATGCGGCTGGTCGAGTACATACCTCGCTAAGGCTGGATTTTTAACACGACCACGTCAAAGTTATATGCAAATCACGGAAGAAGGTTTACAAGCTTTGCAAGAGCGCCCGGATGGCATTGATGTTAGTTATTTGAAAAGTAAATCTCCCAAGTTTGTAGAGTTTCACACCGCCAAGCCCAAATCTAGTGGTTCCAAGTCAGCCGCATAAGCGCGGGAATACGCTCTGCATACAACCAGAACCACATAACCGCGGTCCAGATCATTAGGGCGACTGCCGGTCCAAGTAGATCGGTGGAATCCATTGTGAAAGTAAACTCGGGCATTTGTCGGCCTATCTGGCTTTTCGTCTTCTAAATACGGGTTGCAGAAGACGACGGTAGGCCAAAGCCAGTCCCGTGTAAACCAGGAAGCAAGCTGACAGGGACGCCAATCCAAAGATTGTTTGGCCAATAAAACCATAGTATTCGCCGGTATGGATACGCCGCATAAAGCTGCGAGCTTGCCTGCCGGGTGAGTTATCTCCAAAGGCAAAGGTGCCTAAAATTGTGCCATCCGCACGACTGACAAAAACGTCGGTCTGCTTGCTGGGCTGCACACCCGTGCCCGTGTCCACGCGGAATTCGATTACTGGATTCTGCGGGTCGACGGGCATGCCGATGGTATTCCAGTCTTCATCGAAGGTTTTGGCGCTATCCAGGGCTGCTTGTAGCGAGACCATGTCGCCGGGGGCAACCTGCACTTCATAGGTTGGTGCAGAGCTACTGCCACGCTGCGGGGGCTCTTCGCCAAAGACGGCATAAACCGCATTGTTTGCCCAGGGGTAGTAGAACACTGAGCCGCTGATGATGATGAAAAACAGGGGAATGAGGGACCAGAACCCCAGTACATGGTGCCAGTTGTAGTCGCGGGCCTTGGCGTTGGGTAGATTGCGGCCAAACACCATATTCTTTTTGAAGAAAGGCCATCGCCAGATTTTCGGTAGCCAGATATACAGACCGCTGATGATGATAAACAGGAACATCAGGTTGGCCGTGTTGATAATGGCCCGAGCGGTGTCGCGACTTTCGCCTTCCAGGGCAAACCAACGGTGGAGGCCCATCATCCAGCTAAAGAAATCACGGGTTTCTGTGGCGCCTGGGCCCATCAGATCACCGGAGTAGGGATTCATTAGCCAGCGGTTTCCACGGCCCTGGGTTATTTCGATTGGTGCGCCTTCGTCATTGTGGAATTTGAGATTGGCACCTTCGCCAATATCACTTAATACGATTGAGGCAAGTTCATCGGCGGTGAGAAGGGATTGGCCGGGCTCGGGGGTAACGTAAAAACTTTTTTCTGCCGCCGCCTCTATTTGATGTTCGTACATCATGATCACACCTGTGAGCGACAGAAAAAAGACGATAATCCCTGACAACACGCCTGCTGTCAGATGGCTCCAAAATATAAAGCGCTTAAAAGTCACGTACACCCCTCCAAAAATTGATGTGCGAATTCTAAGTTTCTGTAAATTGTATACAAGATGTAATTAAGAATTATTTACGATTATTATGGGTGTTCTTGATTTAAATCTAATTTTAAGGAAAGGCGAATGAGCGTAATTGCGGTTTTTGGTGGTACCGGCTTTGTCGGCTCACGTTTGTGCGAAAAATTAGTGGCGCGGGGTTACCGGGTAAGACTGCTGGTTCGTGATCCGCTTAGGATTAGAGAATTCCACCAAAAAGAAGGATATGAGGTTATCGAGGGCGCATTGCCAGATCCTGAACCAATAAAAAAATGCATTGATGGCGTTGCCGGTGTTATTAATGTCACCGGCCAACGAGGCCGCTCAAAAACAGAAATGCAGACCTTGGTGGACGGCAACCGAACTATCATCGCGGCCATGGAAGAACTTGGGGTGAATCCTTATATCAAGATATCTGGTACTTCTGTGCAGTTTCCTGGCGAGAATTTCCCGCTTATGCGTCGCCTGCTGGATATTGCATTTCGACTCTTGTTGCCTAACCCGACGCGATGCAAGTATCTAGAGCAGGAAGATACCCTTGCCAGCCAGCTGGATTGGGTGATGGTGCGTCCGCCTGCGATTGTCGACAAGCATGTTAACAAGCCGCTTCAAGCCCATGAATACAAGCATTTGGGGATGAATGTATCCCGAGAGGATCTTTGTGATTTTATGATTGATCAGCTGGATTCCACTCGCTGGCGGCATCAATGCCCGGTTGTGGGATACAAAAGGGTATAAAAATCAGTAAGGCAGTGGCTGTCCATCCCAGTTAATCAGCTTTCCATTCATATCCGTTGTCATCGTTTCGACAATATTCGCCAGTCGATCGGCGGTTAGTTCGGCGCTGTAAAGTTTGTCGGGGGCAATATTTTTTTGAAAAGGCTCGGAAAGCGAAGAGTTTGTTGTTCCCGGATGTACGGCAATAGCAATGCTTTCCGGTGACTTCCTGGCCCATTCAATGCTGAGATTGCGCACCAGCATATTGAGCGCTGCCTTGCTCATTCGATAGCTGTACCAGCCGCCAAGGTAGTTGTCCCCAATGCTGGCAACACGGGCGGAAACGGAAACCCAGCGCAAGGCTCGATCCCGCTTGATAAAAGCCTCCAGAGCCTGGGCCAGATGCAAATGACTGGCCAGATTTACTTGCATAGATTTGTGTAACCAGTCCATCTCGACATCCCGCAGAGTTTTTTCTGGCCGGTGGTTTTCATTGTGAAGGATGCCTGCGCATTGAATGACCCCGTCAACTGGGGCATCAAGTTGATGTAACCAGTGGTTTACGGTGTCCACGCTAGAAGCAGTCGAACAATCTACCGATAGGTGTTGTTGGCTCCAGGGCGGTGAATTGGATGAGCGGCTTAGGCTAAATAGACGATGCCCGCGACGGTTTAGCTCTGCGCCCAAGGCCATGCCGATATCGCCATTGGCGCCTGCAATTAAAATATTCATGCTGGCAAATACGGATGATCTGCCAGCACGGATCGGAAGAGGTTAAATTAAGAGGGAAAGATCCAGTCCGACCAGAACACCGGTAATAATCAGGCCTGAGCGGATTGCTTTTTTGTGGTCTTT
Organism: Gammaproteobacteria bacterium; assembly: GCA_030830945.1. GTDB lineage: Bacteria > Pseudomonadota > Gammaproteobacteria > Pseudomonadales > GM7GCV1 > GM7GCV1. The sequence goes on from JAURLY010000015.1 coordinate 3,868, forward strand.
TTGCAGTTGCTCAAGTCGCTGCTCGGCATTGGAGAGACGACGCTTCAGCGACTCGGTAGATTCCTGAACTTTGGAATTGTTTTGTACAGCCGCAGTTGCCGCCGTAATCGGTATGGCAGCCGTACCGGCTATTGCAGTCATTCGCTTAAGAAATAGACGCCTTTGCACGTTTAATCCTCTTTATCTTTCAGGGTAATGGTAAAAGCTTACCCCAAAAAAAGTAACGGGCGTACTTTTTGCCGAGATTGATCGGTTAACTTGATTGGGCAAGTTGGTTGCATTGTTGGTGCGCTCGGATGAAAATCGGTCGAGGAGGGGGAAAGCATGAGTGCAAAATTTACCGACAAGCTGGCCGCCATATGTGGTGTTTTTTTTCTGGTAGGACTGGTCGTCATCATTGTGGCGGCGATTGCCAAAATGTTTATGGGGCTTTAATGGGTTTTTAGTCCCTTGTAGGCATGTTCGTATTCACGAATTCTGCAATCTTTAAACAATCTTTTACATTTGTACGGCAACACTAAAGACAAGGTGAGGTTAGAGTATTCCCATCCAACAAACCGGAGGAATAACAATGAAAAAGACAGCACTTGGCCTTGGTCTGGCTGCTATTTTGGCAATGGGCACCACCGCTGCTATTGCCCACGACCATGAAGGCCGACAGATGCGCGGTGGCGGTATGGAACAGATGGTTAAACGTCTGGACCTGACACCGGAACAGGAGATGCAATTGCTTGAGCTTCGTCATGAGCGGGAAAAAGCCATGTTATTGCGTCGCCAGGAAATGCGTGCCAACCGTGAAGCTGGTGAAGAAATAGATCGCGAGGCCATGCATGCTGAAATGCAAGCCGGCCGAGCCCAGATGGAAGCGGATCTCAAAAGCATTTTAACCGATGATCAGTGGAGTAAATTTGAAGAGGGTCGTGCCAAGCGTATGGAGCGAGGGCAACGAGAAAAAGGCCCGGATGGCAAACGTGGCAAGCCAGATGACGAGGATAATGCCAGCTAGACCGTAAACCTTCTTAGATATCTTCGATGGCTTAAATCCTAAGTTAGACCTCCACAAGGAGGTCTTTTCTTATGGGTTTGAAAAAGCCTATGAGTGGGCAATTCTTTTCAGGTAAACACCGGCTTCCAAATGCGGGGTATAAGGAAATTGATCAAAAGCCGCAGTTGCCATGATCTCGTGGGAGTCGGCTATCTGCTCCAGATTCTCCTTGAGTGTTTCCGGATTGCAGGAAATATAAATGATGTGATCGAACCGGCGGACCAATTCCATGGTTTTTTTGTCAACGCCCGCTCTGGGTGGGTCGAGAAAAATGGTATTAAAGTTATAGCTATCCAAATTGACGTGAGCCAGTCGTCGAAAAGGGCGAACACCATCCAGCGCCTCAGTGGCTTCTTCAGCAGATAGACGGGCAAGTTGAATGTTGTCCATCTGGTTTTCCTGCAGATTCCAGTTGAGCGCGGCGATGGATCCCTTGCTGATCTCGGTGGTAAGTACCTGATTAAAATGCCTTGATAGCGGCAGGGTAAAGTTGCCATTGCCGCAATAGAGTTCAAGCAAATCCCCCCTCTGGTCCGTCTCACTAATTTGGCTTGCTTGTTGGCAAGCCCAGGACACCATTTGCTCATTCACGCCCCCATTGGGTTGGGTAAATGTGCTTTCAATTTGACGCATCTGGAATGACTCACCATTGACGCGCAGCGTCTCGGTCACATAGTCATTTCCAATCAGGATTTTGGTTTTCTTTGCCCGGCCAATCAGGTTGATTTCCAGGCTGGACGCCAGGCTTTCTGCGGCGGACTTCCATTCGTCATCCAGAGGTTTGTGGTAGATCAAACTGACCAGTAATTCATCTGTTGTTGTAGACAAAAATTCTATTCTAAACAATCTGTTGCGAAGGATATCTCGAAATTTTATCTCATCCATTATGCGCGGCATCATTTCGCGAATTGCCTTTGATGCAGGAGGGAAATCGCGAATGCCATAGGTCTGGTTTGTACCCGGCTCATACATGGCGTAAAACGTATCTTCCCCTTCGTGCCAGGCTCGAAATTCTGCCCGCATGCGATAGCTATGTTCGGCTGATTTATAGACTTGGGGTTTGTGAGATGTCAGCGGCGATAGAAGATCCACAAGCCAATCGACTTTGGCTTGTAATTGATCCTGATAGCTTAGTTTGGTCCAGTCAGTCACGAAGTCCGGGGTAGTTAGGTAGTGAGAAGGGCGCGTATTATAGAGACTTCATTTGACTCTGCATGTGTCTTTATATTTGTTTAGGATATGTATCTATATTTCTTACGATATGTATCTATGCATGTTTTTGAAAAATTGTGATTAAAACCTTACACGTTTCTGTTCCCGGACAAGGCCTACATGAATTCACTGACCAGGTTCGCTCGCTGGTAGCGAGCAGTCATGTGAAGGACGGGCTTTGTACTCTTTTTATCCAGCACACGTCTGCCAGTTTGCTTATTCAGGAAAACGCGGATCCCAGTGTCCGGCACGATCTGGAAGCATGGCTAAACCGTCTGGTGCCGGAAAATGATCCGCTATACACCCATACCCTGGAAGGCCCGGATGATATGCCTGCACATATCAAGGCGTCTTTGACGGCAAGCAGCCTCAGTATCCCGGTAATTAATGGACAGCTGGCTTTGGGTACGTGGCAAGGCATCTATCTTTGGGAGCATCGCTACTACAGCGGAAACCGCAACTGCATCGTACATATTTCGTCCTGAACCTGGCTGTCAACTGATCCTGAGTCGCGGCGTTTAGCCATTCAATCCCAACAACTTTTAGCAAAGGGCGAATCATGCGATCAGTAAAAATAATAATTATTGCCTCTTTTCTTGTCTCATTGGCAGCTTGCAGCTCAAATGCCAGGGTTCCGGGGCAAACACCTTTGATTATTGATACCAAGGGGGTCGATATGAGTCAGTACCATGCCGATCTGTCTGATTGCGAAGAATACGCCCAGCAAGTATCAGTAGGGGAGAAAGCCGCGGCCGGTGCCGCAAAGGGTGCAGTCGTAGGTGGAGCTGTCGGGGCTATTTTTGATGGTAGCCGCGGTGCGCGCCATGTAGGGGGAAGTGCGGCTGTGCTTGGAGGAGCCAGAGGGGCTCAGGAAGGCTGGAACGAACAGGATCGCGTGATGGCACGCTGTATGTCTGGCCGCGGCTATCGGGTTTTAAGCTAAAGACAGTTTTTCGGTTTGGGTAAGCCCGCCAGTCTCGCGGCCATTTTGGCCGGACTGGAACCGAACAGGCGCATCAGGTAAATACTTTTTGCCTTATCTGCGCCTAAATGCTCACGGATTTCACGACTTAAATGGCGCATGGAAGGCGGCTCATTTCCTTGGTCGCAGAAATCCCTGAGCAGGTTCAACACTTCCCAATGTTCGTCAGACAGTTCAACGCCGTGTGCCGCAGCCAGTGCATTTCCCACAGCTGGCGTCCAAAGGCTTGAGTCCTGTAAAAACCCTTCCTTATTGGTCTCTATGGTTTTATTTTGAACAACGATGGGCATGAATGCGGAATTAAAAAATTTGTCTTAGGTAATTATAGAGCAAGTGCACAGCTGTAGGCGGATGCCCATGCCCACTGGAAGTTGTAACCGCCCAGCCAGCCAGTGACATCAACTGCTTCGCCTATGACATAGAGGTTAGGGTAGCGTTTACATTCCATGGTCTTGGATGAGAGCTCGGCGGTATCTATTCCACCAATGGTAACCTCGGCGGTTCGGTAGCCCTCCGAGCCACCCGGTTTGAATTTCCAGCTATTCAACTGTTTAGCGAGATGCGTAAGTTTGGTATTAGATAAATTGCCAATCTGTATGTCCTCAAACCAGTGGCCGTCCATTTGTTCCACAAGTCGGTTCGGCAGCAGGGTCTTTAATTGCGAGGAAACCATTGACTGGGGTTTCTGCTCGCGGGTTTCTCTCAACCAACTCTCAGCATCCACGTCTGGCAGCAGGTTAATGGACACACTTTCGCCTTCCCGCCAGTAAGAACTAATCTGCAATATAGCTGGCCCGCTCAAACCGCGGTGGGTAAAAAGCATGCCTTCGCGAAAACTGACGCCCAGGCAGCTGGCGACAACATCGAGAGAAATGCCACTTAGTGGCTCAAATAGGGCCTTGTCGCTCGTATTCCAGGTAAGAGGAACCAGTGCCGCCCGTGGTGCAACAACGCTGAGATCAAGCTTGTTGGCGGTCTGGAACGCTAGGGCACTGGCAATCTTTGGAAGGGAAAGCCCTCCCGAGGCCAGAACGACTTTTTTTGCTTCAAACGTCTGGTTTTGGGTGCGAACAGAAAAACCTTTGTCGTCGGGCTGGATATCCGTTACTTCGGCGTTTAGTTCGATGGTAACGCCGGTCTGCGCACATTCGTCCAGTAACATGGCAAGAATTTGCTTTGAAGAGTCGTTACAAAACTGCTGCCCCAGGGTTTTTTCGTGATAGCCGATCTGGTGCTTATCGACCATGTCGACAAAGTCCCAGGGAGAGTAACGACTCATGGCAGCAAAGCAAAAGTGGGGATTCTCAGAAAGGTAGTGTTCCCGTGGGTCGGCCCAGAGATTAGTGAAATTGCAGCGACCACCGCCGGAAACCAGGATTTTCATTCCGGGTTTTTTGTTTTTTTCCAACACCAGAACCTTTAGCCCTTTGCGGCCGGTATGAATGGCACACATCAACCCGCTGGCACCCGCACCAACGATAATCACATCTGCAGAAGAAACTGTTTTGGCCATGCTTTTCTGGACAAATTATTTAGGCGAAAAAAAAGCCCCAAACCCGGGGCTTTTTTATAATGATTGCTGACCTAAACCTAGTCGTTAGACATACCCAGCAATGACAGCAGGGAGACAAACAGGTTGTAGATCATTACATACAGGGTGACAGTCGCGCTGATGTAGTTGGTTTCACCACCGTGAATGATTTCACTGGTTTGCCACATGATCAGGCCTGAGGCCAAGAACATAAACATGGCACTGACGGCCATACCAAGACCTGGAATCTGCAGGAAGAAATTGGCGATACCGGCGACAAACGCCACGATAATGCCGGTCATCAGAAATCCGGTCATGAAGCTCAGGTTTTTGCGGGTTACCAGCACATAGCCGGAAGTCGCAAAGAAGATCCCTGCGGTACCCGCCAGGGAGATTAGGATGAGATTACCCGCGCCGGCACCAATAAATGCGCTGAGGATAGGGGACAGGGTTAGACCCAGCCAGCCTGTTAGGGCAAATACCCAGGCAATACCTGAGGCATTGTTTTTGTTCTTTTCAACCATGAACAAAAGAACGAAGTAAGGCAGCAGGGTCCAAAGACCCATGTAGGGCATTCCCAAGGCCATACCGGCGCCTGCTGTAACCGCACTGAAGGCCAGTGTGAGGGACAGCAGCATATAGGTGTTGCGCAGTACCTTGGCCGATTCGGCACTTCCGACACGCTTACCAACGTTCGAAAACGTGGCATCCTGTGCCTCGGTACTTGCATGTGACTGATTTGAAGGGTACTGGTTCATAATTGCTCCGTAAGCATTGTTCACTAGTTAATACGTGTAGTACTTATAGTAAGACCAAAAAATTGCATTTCAATTCCATCGGATACGAATTCATATTTTGTAATCTTTCATATCACAGGGGGGAATAGTTTACATCAAGGCAGTTTTTCGATTAATTCGATTTTGTAGCCATCCGGATCTTCACAGAATGCGATGCTGTGGTCAGAGCCTTTCATTGGGCCCGGCTCGCGGGTGATTTTCCCGCCTTTGTCACGTATGGAGTCGCAGGTACCGTATAGGTCATCCACTTCCAGTGCAACATGGCCATAACCGTTGCCAAGATCATAGGAATCTACACCCCAGTTGTATGTAAGTTCGATGGTTGGGTGGGTTTCTTTCGGCCCATATCCCAAAAACACAAGAGTGAATTCTCCGTGTGGGTAATCCTTGCGACTTAGTTCTTGCATGCCTAAAACTTCAGAATAAAAAGCAACAGAGCGGTCGAGATCGCCGACGCGCAACATGGTATGGAGAATTTTCATTGTCTCTGCCTTGAAAATCAGTTCGGATAAAGTGGGTTTAATTTAGATTCGACGCCGGGAGTCGTAGCGGATTGCTTTTTCAGAGCTTCAAGTGCGCTACCGAGCTCGTCGCCGAGTTGTTCGTCCAGTTGGTCTCCGGGCTGGCCAGAGCCTGATCCATCATTACCAGCGTAAAGAGCCGCATCCAGCTTGGCAAGTAGTTCCTTAAGCTGTGGATCATTTGAACGCCTCGCCAGACTATTCAGGGTGGTAATTGAGGATTCGGGAAAGCAAGCCTGCCCCCAGCGAATGATCGCTTTTCGCAATGCCGGGGCATTTTTTGCCCGGATTGATCGCTTAACCATTTTCCAGCACTGGGCTTCATTTGAATCTGGCTGGTCATTCGCGACTTTGGATGAACGGTTTGAGCGTGTTAGCAATAACCAGGATTGCAATATGACTACCAATGCAAGAATCAGGGTAATAACCGGCCAATACCAAGAGCTACTGCTAGCAGAAGCACTGCCAGTAGAAATTGTTCCAGCTGTTTCTGGCTCGGCTTCTGGCTGGATAATAGTGTCGGGGTTCGGTGGCGCGAAACTGGAATCCTGTTGCGCGGGCAATACTCGTAGTGTTTGCGCTGGAAGAATGGTTTCTTCCCAGGTTTCCGACTCGGTATTCCACCAGGCAATACGCTGCTCCGGAAGCTGCAGCTCGCCAGCAGCCGAAGGCACAATTGCAGTGTACTCACCGCGAGTTCCAATAATTCCGGAAGCCGAGGCTCGATCCTGCAGCCTGGGCTGGTCAGCATAGCTTTTGAACGTCAAGGAATCTGGTTGGTTTAATGGTGGGATAGCACTGGCTCGCTGGCCTGTCGCAATAATCTCTATGTTGCGCGTCAATGGCTCACCCACACGAATCTGGGAAGTATCACCGGACCAGCTGGAGTTAATTTGCACATTTTTGGCGGGGAACCAGGGTAATCCGTTGGTTTCCGGTGGTGCCAAGACTTCGATAGGCTGGCTATTACTGCGGGCGGAGATACGCCTGCCGCGCTGGTTAAATGGATCGGGGAACCCGAAATTACTGGTTGCCCCAATAATGCCGCTGAACAGCTGGGGCGGAACTTCTAATGTGCCAGACTGTTCTGGTATCAAGGCGTATTTCCACTCAATAACTTGCCAGGCGATGCCGTTTTCAACACGTCGGAAACTCTGTTGATCCAATAGCTCTAGGTAGGCGTTGGGAATATTTAATTGTCCACCACTCAAGTTGGATACATTTTCCTGGGCCATGAGTTCCACAGTGACGAGAACTTGTTGGCCGACGTAGGCTTGGGAAATGTCGGTTTCCATATTGACCAACATGGGCGTTTCCTGAGTCGCACCGGTTGAGGACTGGGAGACCTCGATAGCAATGGCGTCACTGACATTTCCGTCTACATTGAATGAAGGAATGATAAGGGTGCCCTCGCGTCTGGGCGCCAGGGTAATTGTCCAGGTTGTTTCGGTTTGCTGATTGTAATTGCCATTAACGATGGAAACACTGTTACTGGTTTGCGGCCGCACTGATAGCACATCAAAGTCCTGGCGCAATGCTTCTAGGTCCAGGGCGTCACCGCCGGCCCGATCGTCGTAGCGCATGGTAAGCGTAAGTGTTTCGTTGATGCTGATGCTATTGCGATCAACACTGCTGGTCAGTTCAGCTGAGATGACACTTGCCGAGAGATTCAATAGCGAGAGGAAGGCAAATACCTTTAGCCACAAGGTCTTTCTCAAAAGCATATCAATACCGCTCTTCATTGGGGTTGCCGGGTGCTTGCAGCAGGTAGCGCTGTTCGAGCCGGTTTTGTTGGGTTTCATATTCAAATTTGCGGCGCAGTAGACCACTGGGATCGTCTGGAATGGCACGAAGCCACTGTTCGCTGGAGTCTTGCATTTGATCCGGGGTTGCATCGCCCGCAATAGGCTGGACG
>JAURLY010000164.1 GCA_030830945.1 Gammaproteobacteria bacterium
GACCATTTCCCTATTTCGATCATCAGCAAAAAAACCGGCGATAAAATGGGCAACAATCGGCCCGACGTCCGGTACTTCCAGCAATTCATCCGTGCTTGCCGACTTTAATGAATCAAAATCAGGGAAATATCTTGCCAGATTGGATGCCGTCGTCTCCCCTACCTCCCTAATACCCAGCGCGTAAATGAAGCGCGGAAGTCGTGTGTGCTTGGATTGATTAATCGCATCCAGCAAGTTTTGCGCAGATTTGGTGGCCATTCGCTCAAGGCCAGCCACTTGTTCAAGTTTTAGCTGGTATATATCGGCAACGTTGTGTATCAGCCCACTGTCAACCATCTGGTTAACCAGTTTGATTCCCAGTCCGTCAATGTCCATGGCCTTTCTGGAGGCAAAATGAATGATGGCTTCCTTGCGCTGGGCCGGACAGATCAAGCCTCCAGAACATCGGGCAACGGCACCGCCTTCCAGAAACTCAATTTCCGAGCCACATTCTGGACAATTTTCAGGAAACTGGACTGGTTCACCAGCAACGGTGTTATCTTCATCAACCTTTACTATCTGGGGGATAACATCCCCAGCACGCCTGACAATAACCTTTTGGCCAATACTTACTCCCAACCGAGCTATTTCATCGGCGTTGTGTAACGTCGCATTACTGACGGTAACACCACCAACAAAGACAGGTTTCAACCGCGCCACTGGTGTAATTGAGCCAGTCCTTCCTACTTGAAAATCTACCGCTTCCAGCACCGTAGCTTGCTCTTGTGCCGGGAATTTTCGTGCAATGGCCCAACGAGGTGCACGAGCCACAAACCCTAGTCGACTTTGCAGGCCAAGATCATTTACTTTGTAGACAATACCGTCAATGTCATAGCCCAGCTGGTCTCTTTTTTTTGCCAGGCGATCGTAATAGTTCAGTGCACCTTCGGCACCATTTACAATGGCAATTTCCGGATTGATTCGACACCCCCACTCCCGCAGCTGTTCAAGCACTTCCATGTGAGTTTTCGCAGCAAAGTCTCCTTCTACAAACCCATGACTATAGGTGTAGATATTCAGAGGTCGCCGGGCAGTTGCTGAGGAATCTAGTTGGCGCAGACTACCCGCAGCAGCATTACGGGGATTAATGAAAACCTTCTCATCTTTCTCGCGAGCTTCCTTGTTCATCCGTTCAAAGTTTGCCTGATCTATATAGATCTCACCGCGCACTTCAAAAATCTCGGGATGGCCGCTACCACGCAATCGTAAAGGCACGGCATCAATGGTTTTAACGTTCGCGGTAATATTTTCGCCTTGACGGCCATCACCACGAGTCGCGGCATAGCTTAGCAGGCCATTTTCATAAACAATGCTGACAGCAACACCGTCAAGCTTGGGCTCCGCCACATACTCGATCTGGTCAATATTGGTTAAACGGTCACGCACCCGGCGATCAAAGTCGCGGATTTCACTGTCATCGAACGCATTATCCAGCGACAACATGGGTAGGCGATGCTCAACAGTTTCAAACTCAGTTAAAGGCAAAACGCCAACGCGTTGGGTGGGGGAATCAGGGGTCAGTAAATGGGGATATGCTGTCTCAAGCTCCTGTAGCTCTCGCAACATCCGATCGTATTCAACATCCGTGATACCAGGGTCATCAAGAACATAGTAGCGGTAGTTGTGTTCTGTAAGCTCAGCCCTGAGTTGCTCTATCCTGGCACTGGCGTCCTCCGGCGTCATCACAGTAGCTCAGTTATCGATCAAGCAGATGGCGGCGCTGGAAATCACGGATACGGTTTCGGCAGTGTTCTGATGTTTGGATTGTAAAGACACTCCGGTTTTCGTCATGAAGCTCACCCCCCAGTTCATCGCGAACCTTGTTGATGACAGAGAGCATGGATTCATAGACTTTCATGTTGTCCTGGCCTGGCAGCAATTCGTAGAAAAAACAAAGCGCGTGAGTTTGGATCGTATCCATTTCCGCCAACTCAAAGTAGCCGGGCTTAAGTAGATTAGCCATTCGAAACTGGGGCTCTTCGTCGCCGTGTCTACCGCAATAATGGAAGATATCCATATCACCCAGGCGCATCCCCAATTCATATAAAACCTTATACAGTTCCTTGCCTGCGTAGGGCTCAGAAGGCGAAGTCATCAGATTGATAATAATTATCTCTCCAATTTCCCCCTTCTCTTCAGCGGATTTTTGCCCTGATTTTGCTTTGGTATCTGGCTTTGGCTTTTGCTCTACATCAGGTTCTAACTCAGTTTGAGAAGATTTCGAATCACCTTCCAACTCATCCGCTATTTCTTGCAGCTGCCGAACTTCTTCTTCATTTGGCAATACGACAGGCTCATCAGTCGCCCCTGAACTTTCAAATTCACGGTTGTGTTCGTCAGAAGGGTCCAGTAACAAAGGAACCGCATCCGCTTCACTTCCCTCATCCTCGTCATCATCCTCTGGCTCTGTATCCAGAAGCAAGGCCTGCTGTTCAACCGGCTCAGGGCGAAATGATGAAAGCCTGGGCTTGGATGCCTCTGCTCGCGCACGAATCTCGACATTCATTTTTTCAATGTCATTGGGGTCTCGATAGCCCACTATGCGAGCGCCACCAGCTGGTAATTCATCTGAAGAATCCAGGTCTTCCGGATACTCTCTGACACGAATATCCCGACTACCTATATCCTCGAAACGTTGTCGACGCCATTTGGCCGCTGCAATCAACGCAAAAATAACGACGACGATGACGCCTAATACAAAAATCCACTCACGCGTATCCAACTTCTTTTATCCTCTAGACCGCTGCCATCTTAATAGCAGATTCAACATCAACAGTCACCAGTCGGGATACACCGGGTTCATGCATGGTAACGCCCATCAATTGATCGGAAATCTCCATGGTGATCTTGTTGTGAGTAATAAAAATAAACTGCACTTTTTCTGACATCTCTTTAACCATATTGGCAAAGCGTCCAACATTGGCATCATCAAGTGGTGCATCCACCTCATCCAGCATACAAAAAGGAGCCGGATTTAGCTGAAAGATAGCAAACACTAGCGCAATGGCTGTCATGGCTTTCTCTCCACCTGACAGCAGGTGGATCGTACTATTCCGTTTACCCGGTGGACGCGCCATGATCGTCACCCCTGTTTCCAGAAGGTCATCTCCGGTTAGTTCCAAGTAAGCGTGTCCGCCCCCAAATAGTCGAGGGAACAGCTCCTTAAATCCAAGATCAATTTTATCGTAGGTTTCCTTAAATCGGGTTCGTGTTTCCCGATCAATCTTACGAATAGCCGATTCCAGGGTTTCCAGCGCTTCAACCAACTCATTATTCTGTTCATCAAGGTAAGTTTTGCGCTCTTGCTCTGCTTTGAATTCGTCAATTGCTGCCAGATTAATTGGTCCTAGACGTTGTATTCGATCCTGCACAGATTGCAACCGACTCGCCCAACTTGTTTCATCGGCCTCTTCTGGTAAATCCGCTATTACTACTTCGGGGCTGGTATCGCCCAGTTGTTCTTCCAGAGTGGTCTTTCGCGTAGACAAATCCTGCGAGCTAATGCGCTGCTCCTGCAAGCGTTCACGCACAGTAAGCAAATCCTGCGAATGTTTCTGGCGCTGGGCCTCCTGTGCCTGAATCGCCTGCTCAACAGACTGTAACTGTTCGCGTGACTCGGTGAGCCTGCGCTCTTCCTCCAGCCGAGCTTCCAGTCTTTCTTGCAACTGCTCCCTAACCTCCCTGACCGGATCTTCTCCCTCCGGGGTATCTACCTGAAGTGTCTGTCGACGTTCGGACAACCGCTCCAATTGTCCCTTCATGCGCTCCATGGTTTCCTTTAGGCTTTCCAATTGAGTGCTTACCAGCTGTTCGCGTGAGGAAAGTTGTTGAACTGCCTGATTTTTTTCCAGGTGACGGCTGCGGCAATCAGAGAGCTTATTACGTGACTGTTCTCGCAATTGAAACAGTTCATCGCGTTTATCTGAGTCTGACTCCATGCCGTCCAGTGCCTCGGCCAAAGCGATGCGCGCTTCAGCGAGTTGAGCTTCTTCTTGTTTGTATTGATCCTCCGCCGCAAGCAGTTCGGAGCGATTTCGCTCTAACTGCTGTATCAGCTGCTCATGACGAGCCTTCAACGCTGAGAGTTCGCTATTAACTTGCGACAGCTCTGTAGCGACAGCTTCTTTATCACGGCGAGCCTGTCTTTGTTTTTCTTCCAGGCCCTGTAAATCAGATTGCTTGCTGGTTATGGTTTCCTTGAGTTTTGCTTCATCGGATTCCAGTTTTTCGACATTAACGGAAAGCTTGTCTATTTCCGTTTTACGCTCGATGACTCCAGCGCCTTCCACCTCATCACGACTTACCCGGCACCAGTTAGTGCCGAGCCAAATCCCATCCTTGGTAATGACGGATTGACCGGTTTTTAACGTGGCTCTTAGCTTGCGCGCATCATCCAAAGAGTCAGCAAAAAACACATTGTTTAATACACCAGGTACAGCCTGGCTTTTCACCTTGGCGGCTAGAAAATCTCCTTGCCCTGATGCTTTGGCCGTTTCAACCAGTTCCAGATCACCTTCGTAAAAGTCATCCAAATGTGAAAACACATCATCAATGTTAGGAACAACGACAGCCTTGAGTGAGCCCCCAAGAACTGTCTCTACCGCTGCTTCCCAACCTGGCTCTACCTCAAGGTCATCAGCCAGTCGGGGCGATTCACCCAAACTATGTGCCATAAGCCAGGCTTCAGTGCCTGACTGCCCATCATTCATTGCCGCTTCTTGAAGAGCCTGCAGTGATGACAAGCGTCCACGAGATTTCTGCAGCAGACTCCGCATCGAATCCAACTCTGTCGATAACTTATTCAGGCTGTCCCTGGATTCAGTAATATCCCTAACAATCGATTCTTCAAGCGAGCCTGCTTGCTCGGCTCGCTCTTGAAGCTCAGCCTGCTTATTGGCAAGGGACTGGGATTTTTCATCAATCTGGCTTACCGATTGGTCATCACTAACCTGGGATCGAATACGATCTCGTCGCGTTGCAATCGCTTGCATGGATTGCTCAAAGTGTTTGATTCTGGACTGCTCCACTTCGGCTTTTTGGCGTGTATCTGCCGATGTAGCCTGAAATGCTTCCCAGGATTCCTGTGCAGCTGATGCTTGCATTTCCAACTCTGCCAGCTCTTCTGCCGTAGCTTCGGCCGC
>JAURLY010000165.1 GCA_030830945.1 Gammaproteobacteria bacterium
AAGAACGTAATTTTCAACATCTTCGTGCTTTGCGTCTGACAGGGGAACGGTTTCATCGAGGAAAGCGAAGCCTTTTTCTATGACTTTGTTACCGCGTGTCGGGTTATAACTGCTGCCTTTTTCACAGCCGTCTGTTTCAGGCAAGACATCAGTGCCATAAAAGGCATCAAACAAACTACCCCAGCGGGCGTTTGCGGCGTTTAATGCATAGCGTGCATTGTTTACCGGTACCACCAATTGAGGGCCGGCGATTTGAGCGACCTCATCGTCTACATTTTCAGTGGAAACACTGAAATCCTCTGTTTCGGGAAGCAGGTAGCCAATATCACTTAGAAAAGAGCGGTACTCTTCAGCGCTCCAACTGGTATGAGTTTTGTACCAAGCATCTAATTGGGCCTGAAGATGATCTCGATGCTCCAATAACTTTGAGTTTTCTGGACCAAGGTCCGCCAGCATTTTTTGTAAACCATCCCAAAACAGGCTGTTTTCGACACCAATGCCTGGAAGCACTTCTTCGTTAATAAACTTATAAAGCTCGCCAGATACGTTTATACCGCCTTGTTGAAGGTAGTCACTCATTTGCCAGTCTCTCTCGTTGCTCTAGGACGCTAGTTAAAAAAAGGCGCACTTTAGACTATCTTGAATAATCGGTCTATTTTGTACATTCATGCCTTGTTTACAGTGTTTTAATATACGCCACTGGATTGTTTACTTCGAGTCACACATAGTTTCTTTGATCACGAGCGAGTCATAGAAATCAAACCAATAATCAGCTACATATAACCAATAAATAGATGCCGGTCTGTGCTTTCTGATTAAGGAATTCAAGGGGAAAATAATGAGTAATTCTAACGAGCAAACCGACCACAAAAAGGACGGGGAAGGCGGTTCTTCTGCGGAACTGGCGTCTGCCATTAGCAAGGTAAGGCGTTATACCTTGCCGCTTTTCGTGATTATGTTTATCACTGCCTATATTGATCGAGTCAATATAGGTTTCGTCCGAACGCATCTGGAAGTTGATGTAGGCATTGGGGCCGCTGCTTTTGGTTTTGGGGCCGGTCTCTTCTTTGTCGCCTACGCCATATTTGAAGTGCCAGCGAACCTTGTGCTGCAGAAAGTGGGCGCACGATTTTGGATGACCCGAATAATGCTTACCTGGGGACTCGTCTCTATGTCTATGGCGTTTGTTCAGGGCCCGATCAGCTTTTATGTTGTGCGCTTTTTGCTTGGTGTTGCCGAGGCAGGTTTTTTCCCGGGGGTGATTTATTTTATGACCCAGTGGCTTCCTCATTCCAATCGTGGCAAGGCAATGGCCATCTTTTTGAGTGGCTCAGCTCTCGCATCTGTTCTAGCCGGGCCGATTACCGGTGCACTGTTACATATTCGTGGCCTGGGGCTTGAAGGCTGGCAGTGGATGTTTTTGATTGAGGGAAGTTTTGCCCTGTTTCTTTGCCCAATAGCACTCTATCTTTTGCCTAACTCAAAGCGTGAAGTCAGGTGGTTAAGCCAAGCTGAAGGGGCGGTTCTTAAAGCAGCAATCGATCAAGAGCATGCCGAAAAAGCAAAAGAAAAAAGTCATATGTCTGTCTGGAAACTGCTGCTTGACCCACAAGTGATTCTCTTTTGTTTCATCTATTTCTGTATTAGTGCGACGATCTACGGGGTTACTTTTTGGCTACCTTCAATTATTCGAGGTTTTGGTGTTGAGAATGACATCTATGTCGGGTTCCTGAATTCAGTCCCATGGTTGATCTCTATTGTGTTCATGTATGTGTTCGCCACACTTGCTGCACGTTATAAGTGGCAGCAGGCCTGGGTTTGCACAGCCTTTGTTATTTCGGGTATTGGTTTGATTGTTGCCGGACAGGTGTCGGCATTTATTGCTTATCTGGCGCTCTGTCTGGCGGCCGTTGGCTTTAAATCAGCCTCGTCGCTGTTCTGGCCAATTCCGCAAAGGTATCTTGACCCTCGAATCGCCGCTGGCGTCATTGCTCTGGTGAACTCAATTGGCGGGCTAGGCGGTTTTGTTGCGCCGACAGTCTTCGGTATCTTGCAAGAGACAACCGGTTCAGTATCTGGAGGGCTTGTTGGTCTTGGCATCGTCGCTTTAACTGCAGGCGCTCTCATATTTCTGACGCCGAAGATGGAAAAGCGCTATCAAGAAAAAGAGGCATTAAATTGAAGATTAAAGATGTAAGAGTTACACCGATCGCCGTTAAGGATCCGCCGCTCTTAAATGCCAGTGGCATTCATGAGCCATACACATTGCGATCCATTATCGAAGTTGAAGGTGATGATGGAACCATCGGGTTAAGTGAAACCTATGGCGATTTGCCAGTGCTCTCACTTTTACAAAAGGTGGGCCCGGAGCTTATAGGAATGAACGCCTGGTCGCTAAATGATCTTCGAGGCCGCGTAAACGCTCAGTTAAATGATGTCCGGACTTCCAATGCTGGTGCAGAGCTGGCGCCCGGATCGCATCCAAGCAAGCAGGCGGCCAATGCCTATTCAGCCTTTGAGGTAGCCTTGTTCGATTTGCAGGCACGGTGCATTGGTGTTCCGCTGGTTGACCTTTTGGGCGGTGCGGCGCGTGATACCGTGCCATTTAGTGCCTACCTGTTTTTTAAGTATGCAGAGCATGTTGATTCACCCTATGCCCCTGACCGATGGGGCGAGGCGTTAACCGTTGAGCAAATAGTTGGGCAGGCTCGAGAAATGATCGGGCGATATGGGTTTAAAAGCATAAAGCTCAAGGCAGGTGTGCTGGAGCCGGATATCGAAGCCGAGTGCATCATTGCTTTAAAAAAAGCCTTTCCTGACCATATGCTTCGCATTGATCCCAATGCAGCCTGGAAGCTGGATACCGCCGTTCGAATATATGAAAAAATCAAGAACGATTTGGAGTATTACGAAGATCCAACACCCGGTCTGGAAGGAATGGCCGAGCTATACAGACAAACTGGAATTCCGTTGGCGACCAATATGGTGGTTACGGATTTTGACGAATTTCGCCGAAGTGTAGCACTCAACTCAGTACAAATCGTGTTGTCCGATCACCACTACTGGGGTGGGTTGAGAAGCACCCTAGTACTTGCATCTATGTGCGAGACCTTTGGCATTGGCATTTCCATGCATTCGAATTCACATCTGGGAATTAGCCTCACCGCCATGGCTCATGTCGCCGCCGCTTGCCCGAACCTCAGTTATGCCTGCGATACCCATTACCCCTGGCAGGAAGAAGATAATGAAGTAATCGTGGGAGGGAAAGTACCTATTGTCGATGGCTGTGTCCGCATACAGGACAAGCCTGGATTAGGCGTTGAACTTGACCGCGACAGACTGGCAAAGCAGCATGAGGCGTATAACTCAATTGATATTCGCAGTCGTGACGATGGCGCCCAGATGAAGAAATATGATCCAGAATGGGAATTAATCAAGCCTCGTTATTAGGCTGTTTATAGGCAAAGAATATGGAAAAGATCAAAACGGTATCGGAAAAACCCATTGCGGTCAGAATGCACGAAAAAGATAACGTACTGGTTATCGCGTCTGACTCTGGAGCCAAGACAGGTACCATTCTGTACGATGGTACCGAGCTTGTTGATGATGTGCCCTATGGTCATAAGGTTACCACCACGGACATAGCAGAAGGTGCCCCAATTATCCGCTATGGTGAAACCATAGGTTTCGCATCAGAATTTTTGCCCTGTGGAAGCTGGGTGAATGAGTCGAGAACAACGCTGCCCGATGCCATATCCCTGACTGAAGGGTTTCCTGAACACAAAATACGCAAGGTGGATAGTGAGCCTTTGGAGGGATATACCTTTGAAGGCTATCGCAATGCAGACGGTTCCGTAGGTACCCGGAATATTCTGGGAATTTCCATGAGCGTCCACTGTGTTTCGGGTATTGCGGATTTTGTAGTCAAGCGAATTAAAAATGAGCTGCTACCCAAATACCCTAATGTGGATGATGTCGTTGCGCTTAATCACCATTATGGCTGTGGTGTGGCGATTAATGCCCCCATGGCGACAGTGCCCATCAAGACACTGCAAAATATTGCAAAAAACCCGAACTTTGGCGGTGAAGTCATGGTTCTGAGCCTGGGTTGTGAAAAATTGCGCCCGGAACGTCTTATTCCTGAAAAGCAGTCCGGGCAACCCGAAGATATTATCCTCACCATGCAAGACCCCGCTTATGAGGGATTTCAGGCCATGGTGGATGAAATGCTGGAGCGTGCAGAACGCCATCTGGCGAAACTTAATCAGCGTAAAAGAGAGACCGTACCTGTCTCTGAGCTGGTTGTGGGAATGCAGTGTGGCGGCAGTGATGCGCTATCGGGCATAACCGCCAATCCTGCGCTGGGTTTTGCTTCAGACTTGCTTGTGCGCGCTGGGGCGACAGTCATGTTCTCTGAAGTGAGTGAAGTGCGTGATGGTGCGGCCTTGCTTGCCTCCAGGGCAGAGACCCCGGAAGTGGCCAATGCACTTATCGAGCAACTGACCTGGTACGACGAGTATTTAAAAGCCGGCGGTGTCGACCGTAGCGCAAACACCACGCCGGGTAACAAGCAGGGCGGTTTGAACAATATTGTCGAGAAAGCACTCGGTTCCATAGTGAAGTCAGGCTCCATGCCAATCGCGGATGTGGTTGCGCCTGGCGACAGGGTCGTTAAACGCGGACTAAATTTTGCCGCTACTCCGGCGAGTGACTTTATTTGCGGCACATTGCAGCTTGCCGCAGGAATGAATCTGCATATTTTCACCACAGGTCGGGGGACACCCTATGGTCTGGCGATGGCACCGGTGATCAAAGTGGCAACCAATTCGGGATTGGCCAGGCGCTGGTTTGATCTTATTGATCTGGACGCAGGCACCATCGTTTCTGAAGGTGAGTCCATCGAATCAGTGGGTTGGAAGTTATTTCATTTGATGATTGATGTTGCCAGCGGCAAAGAGAAGGTCGCTGCGGAAAAACTGGGTCTGACCAACGATTTAGTCTTATTTAACCCGGCTCCCGTGACCTGACTGGGAAAGAGCTTCCCAGTCAGGTTGAG
>JAURLY010000166.1 GCA_030830945.1 Gammaproteobacteria bacterium
TACGCCACATACCACGCCCTTGATCAGGGCGCTGTTCGGATGGAAGGCGGGAGCTTGAGCAAAAAAGGTCTCAAAATCGGTTTCCAGTTCGATCTGTCGCTGCAATCCCGTCAGGTCGTAGCCCGTGAGCCAGCAGATGATCTGATCCACTTCCCCCTTGGTGCGGCCCTTGCGTTCCGCCTTCTGGACATACAGCGGATAGACCTTGGCGAACTTCATCGCGTAAATCTTGTGCGCAGGCATCGTTTTCCCTCAATTTAGCTAGGTCTCCAGCATCGGTTTTCTTCAGTACGCTCGCGACAAGGCTACAAGCTTCGATTTGAAACAGGCAATTCCTTCCATCTTACCCGACACCCTTTCGCGATGATTGGTAAGCAAGGTAATGTTTGGCGAGGTCTTTAACGCTATCAGCCGAAGAGCTTGATCCAACTATTTCAAGCAGCGAATCTAACCAACCATCTCGTTCATCCGTTGTGAGAGAAGAATTCAACAAGCGATTCACCATGGTCACTGTAGGAATACTTGGACGACGATGAATTGAGTCCTTCAGCAAATCTTTGTATCCGCCTCGCGCTTCCAACAAATGCACCAACGCTCCGGGAGTGCCAAAATCTTCTTCGGGCAACCGTTCAAACAAATCAAAGATGGCAGTGAATGCACATTTTAGATTTTCGTCAGATTCGTCCAAACCCTCGACAACGGCATATACTTGTCCCTCAAATTCCAGCTCATCATCATCCGCAATTGCATCAAGTGCTGCAATGAATTGCTCTATAGACTTGGGCTTAGGTGCTGGTATTGTATTATATACTTTGGCATTCCCTCGGAAGGATTGGAGTCGCGGCAACCACACAAGCTCCAAGTAATAGGTTTTGTTACCGCTAGAGTCACTGAGTTGACCGTCAATTCGGATCCGGTTTTCCCCATACGAGCGAACAGAGGCAGTGAAACCAGCGATCGGCGGCGTGACTTCTCCCGATAATTTTTCACTGGCAACCTCCAAGAACAAATCGAATGGAGGGGCTTGATTCGGCCAGCATTCTGCGAAAGCTTGCTCGGAGACTTTATGCTTTAGGAGTTCGCGCACGGGTGTTTTCATTTCTTGATTATCTGCGGGTTGATTCCGAGCACCCAAGTCCCCTCCCCTGCACATGTGGAGCCTGCTTTTCTGGCGACAAATAGGATCATTGATGGTCGATTAATCTATCAGAATCCTCATCTAGCCAGAAAGTGCTTGTTGAACGAAAATCGGAATCAACTGCTTGATCGTCTCAATACTGCCCTTTCCAACTGCGACTACCAATCGCTTTCCGAGGGGCTCCGCACCACTCAAGACATCGGAAACAGCGTTGAGAGCATTCAAAGCGCGATCCGTGAGCTTCAATCCTTTCCACTCATTACCGATTAATCCGCCACCATGCAGATAACCGTTCTCCTTAAGCCATATGATAGTTTCAAACTGAATCTTTTCCCGGCTCTTACCAGTCTCCGTTGGATAAATTTCGGTGTCCGAATCATAGGCCCAATCAAACGTGCCGGGAAAAGTGGTGTAACCTGCTGCAAGAATGATTGCAGCTTCCAGCTGGAACGCTTCCGGATTTGAAATGTTTGGCATCGTGGTATCCTCTGATTCTAAGAAGTAAATAGCACACAAGTCAGTGCATGATCAGGCGCATAATGATTTGGTATTCGATCAGGCATTAAGAAACAGTAAGACGAGGAAAATCAATCCACTTGCAATTACCACAACAGCAAAAATCGGCAAAGGAATACGGAAGCCAACAGGGCCCAAAGCAAAGCCTGTTCCCGCATCGAGCCATCCGGGGCCAGTCTGGCATTGCAAGAGTCCGTAGTGACCACCTGGACCAGCGATCAGCCAATTGTGTTCAATGATAACCATAACGAGTGCCCAAGGAGTTAACGACCCCATTTGTATGCACTTGGTTGGATAAACGGTTGAATTTCAATTTTGGGTCTCAGCTGTACTGGCAAACATAGATAAAGGTTGCTTCGGATTGTGCAGCCAGCGGTTTAGCAAATGAATGAGGACAGCGACGCAGGCACCGAAAGTCAGCGTCAACAATGATGTTTCGGGCAGAACGAAGGAACCGTCAGGAGCTTTCCCATCAGACAGTTTGACGAAGCCAAAATAATAATAACCTGTACCCAGCACGGATAAGCACATTGCGCAAAACCAACGCGAGGATCGGGGTGCGCAATAGCTGGAAAAGAAGACGCCAATGAAGCCGGTCAAGGCACTGACAAGCCAGATCGGGGTGCCGACTAACAGTAAAAAGAGCGATGAGACGAGTGACAGGCAAAACGCGAACACCACAGCCATCAAATAGAGCCAAACCGTAGTGCCGACTTTGGCCAATCTGCTTTCAGGCGGGTTACCAGATGCGGGGTTCACTTGTGAGCGTTATAGTAATGCATGAGAGATGGGTTGGAAATGATTTTCGAGCCCATGGAGAGCAAGAATGCAGTCAGGTCATAGGGCAACACTCTATTTTAACCTAGTTAGTACGGAATGATTTCTGAGGCCTCGATTTTGGGTGAAAATGCGGGAATCTTCGATTGGATTTTCTTGAATGGGAAGCGGTTGGGAGAAATGTCGCTATTAGATAACAAATAGTAGTGGTTTGAGTGATGGCTGTGTGGGAGATTTATCGTGCTGGCAGCTCGCTGCTGGTAAAGGAGAGGCGGAAGGAATTTAGAATTCTAAATGCAGAATGAAGAAATCCCCCAAACCTCAAGCCAGATGAATCAATGGATTCGTTTTGGCATCCTTATGGAACCATCAAGAAGGTGCGAGGTGAGA
>JAURLY010000167.1 GCA_030830945.1 Gammaproteobacteria bacterium
CGCCGAAGCGGGCATTCAACATTTTTTAGCGAATCGCAGCTAACGCCAATCGATAAAAAGTAGATCTAAATGAACATTGATTCTGCGTCTTTGCTTGGCAGCCACGAGAGTCTGGATAAGCGAAAAAACGTCCTGCTTAGTGCCTTTAGCCAAGTGCTCGACAGGGACGCCATCATTACCGATATCGAGACTCAAAAGCCTTACGAATGTGATGGCCTGGCCATGTATTGTGCACTACCTTTATTGGTAGTTATGCCAGAGACCGTAGCGCAAGTGCAGGCTATTATGCGTATCTGTAACGAGCAGAATGTGCCTGTGGTTGCCAGGGGTGCCGGTACCGGCCTGAGCGCTGGCGCCATGCCCCACACGGAAGGAGTTCTGCTGTGTATGAGCAGATTCTCACGTATTTTGCGCATAGACCCCAAGGCCTGCACAGCGACTCTTCAACCTGGGGTACGCAATCTGGAAATCACCGAAACCGCGGCCATTCACGGCCTGTATTACGCACCTGACCCTTCTTCCCAAATCGCCTGTTCTATTGGCGGCAATGTTGCCGAAAACTCAGGGGGCGTGCATTGCTTGAAATACGGTTTAACCCTGCACAATGTTCTAAAACTGCAAGTCGTTACTGCAGACGGAGAGTGCATTGAAATTGGCAGTGAGGGCCTGGACAGCTCCGGCCCTGATCTGCTCGCCCTGATGATAGGCTCAGAAGGCTTGTTGGGAATCGTGACCGAGGTGACAGTCAAGCTCCTGCCCAAACCAGAAGCAACCCAGGTCATTTTGGCAGCTTTTGATTGTGTCGAAAAAGCCGGAGACTCAGTTAGCCATATTATTTCCGGGGGCATTATTCCTGCGGGCTTGGAAATGATGGACTCACTATCCATTATCACAGCTGAAGCCTATGCAAAAGCCGGTTATCCCACAGACGCACAAGCCTTGTTGCTTTGCGAAATTGATGGCACCCGGGCAGAAGTAGACGAACATGTTGAGACCATTTCTGCACTGTTGGAAGAATCCGGAGCAAGCTCTATTCGGGTTTCGCAAAGCGATGCAGAAAAAGAATTATTGTGGAAAGGAAGAAAATCTGCCTTTCCTGCTGTAGGCCGGATTTCCAGTGATTATTACTGCATGGATGGCACGATTCCACGCAGCAAGATTGCCTACGTGCTGACGGAAATACAGGCCATGTCCCAGCGCCATGCACTGCGTGTGGCAAACGTTTTCCATGCAGGAGATGGCAATCTCCATCCCCTGATCTTATTTGATGCGAAAGATCCAGATGAATGGGAGCGCGCCAAGGCATTTGGTAGCGAAATTCTAACCCTCTGTGTAGAAGTGGGTGGATGTATCACTGGTGAGCACGGTGTCGGGGTAGAAAAAATACACGACATGCTTATGCAATTTAATGATGCGGAAATCGAACAGTTTCACGCGGTTAAACAGGCATTTGATGCCAAGGGCATTCTAAACCCAGGGAAAACCATCCCGACCCTGAAATACTGTCAGGAGTACCGAAGTCTGTCGGCTAGCAGCCCCAAGAGTGATCTGTCATGAGCGATATCAGCGAACAGCTAATAGAACGTGTTCAATCGGCATTTGCGCAAGGTGAGCAGCTAAATATCCTTGGCAGTGGCACCAAAGGGTTTATCGGTCGAGAACAACAAGGCCAAGCCTTTGAAACTGTCGGGCATAGCGGAGTGGTTAGCTACAACCCCGCCGAACTGGTCATGACCGCCCGATCCGGAACCACCATCGCTGAAATCAAAAATACCTTAGCCGAAAGTGGACAGATCCTGCCGTGCGAATCCCCTTTAAACGGGAACGCAACTCTGGGAGGAGTTTTTGCATGTAATCAATCTGGACCGGCCCGACCCTGGCGTGGAGGTATACGCGATTGCGTGCTGGGTTTACGCATGCTCAATGGCAAAGGGGAGCATCTTCGGTTTGGGGGGCAGGTAATTAAGAATGTAGCCGGTTACGATATTGCTCGACTGCAAGCTGGTGCTATGGGCTCTCTAGGCGTGCTGACAGAAGTCAGCTTCAAAGTGATACCCAAACCTGCTGCCCAGCAATCAGTTGCTGTACCCCTGCCAGCCGCAGAAGCTCTGGATAAAATGAACGCCATGCTGGCGCAATCACTACCCTTGAGCGGTGCATGTTGGCATGAAGGCAAAATGTACATACGATTTTCTGGTGCTAGCCAGGCTGTTCAGGCTGCCGTGCAGGCATACAAAGATAACGCTTTAACAGACGACATCGAATTCTGGACACAGCTAAGGGAGAAGACGTTGGGCTTCTTCACTCAAGACAAACCATTATGGCGCTTTTCCATAAGACCTACCGCCCAGCACTTTTTGCCAGAGGGTGATTGGTTGATCGATTGGGCCGGATCACAACGGTGGCTAATGGGTGATTATTCCATCGAAGAGCTACATGAATATGCCAAAGTCTCTGGTGGGCAGGTCGAACTATTTCGTGGCGGTGATCGCCGTGGTGAAGTGATGCCCCAGCCAGATCCTGCAACCAAACTTTTGCTGACCAGGTTGAAACAGTCCATTGATCCCAAAGGGATTTTTAATCCTGGACGGCTGCACAGCTGGTTATAGATTCGTATGCAAACCACTATTCACACAAAATTTATCGGAACAGACTCGGCTAAAGACGCCGAAGCAATTTTACAAAACTGCGTGCACTGTGGATTTTGTAATGCCACCTGTCCCACCTATCGAGTAACTCGTGATGAGCGCAATGGGCCGCGTGGGCGAATCTATTTGATGAAGCAGTTTTTTGAAACAGGAGAAGCGAGTGAGCTTACCCTGAATCATCTGGATGCTTGCCTGAATTGCAGAAACTGCGAGACCACGTGCCCCTCTAATGTTGAATACGGAAAATTGTTTGATATTGGTCATCACCTTATTGAGCAACAAAACCCTCGCCCTCTTCCCGGCCGGCTTGTTCGCCTGGCATTAAGAAAGCTATTGCCCAGAAAACACCTTTTTGGTTTTTTTGTATGGTGTGGCCAGTTAACGCGCCCGCTTCTTCCCAAATCCGTCGCCCGCAAGGTGCCTATTCGCCAAATTCAAAGACCCTGGCCAACGACCCAGCATCAGCGAAAAATGCTTTTACTGGGGGGCTGCGTTGTTCCCACGACAACACCCAACACCAATGGCTCCATCGCCCGGGTATTAGATAAGCTGGGAGTTTCGGTCAAGGTTGCTAACAAGGCCGGTTGCTGCGGGGCGTTAAGCTATCACCTTTCCGAGCATGATGAAGCCACAGATCAAATGCGCAGGAATATTGACGCATGGTGGCCGGATATTGAGGCAGGCGCAGAGAAAATTGTTATCGGGGCATCGGCCTGCAGTTTGATGATCAAAGACTATGGCCGCTACCTGAGCAAAGACGCCCAGTATGCTGAAAAAGCCAAGAAGGTAAGTGCGATGGCCCAGGACATTAGCGAAGTCCTGACGGAAGAAGATCTATCCCCTTTAAAAGCTGATTCCCAAAACAACCAACCAGCAATGAAAACCGCCTTTCACTGCCCTTGCACTTTGCAGCATGGGCTTGGCCTTAA
>JAURLY010000168.1 GCA_030830945.1 Gammaproteobacteria bacterium
ATTAGTGACTTGATTGCTCAGACTCTTTTTGAAGCGCGCTAACCAGCTTGGAAAAAGCTTTCATGTTCTTTGTGTTCATAGACATAAGAACTTTGTGCGCATCAATCACTTCCTCTCTCACTTTTTCCGAGGGAGCAGACAATGACTCCAGCTCTGTCATGGATTTTTCGTCTTCGGGTAAACTTGGAGCCAACTCGAAAAGATCGTCAAAACCCATGCTATCGAGAAGTCGAATCATGGATTTGTCTTTAACAATTATCAGCGGTTTAAGCTCCTTGGAAACTGTGTAAAGGCCAACTTTGGCGATAAAACCGAGTGTGGTGCTATCAACGGCCTTGGCGTCTCGCAGATCCAGAACAATGGATTTCAGGTCAATGTCGGAGAAAATATGGTCAATATATTTGCTTAGGCTCGTACACAGGGTAACTCGCACATCACCAACAAACCGGATGTGATAATTCGCGTCGTTTTCAGCGTAATAAATCCGCCCGTCGCTCATTTATTCTGCGTTC
The DNA here is from genome assembly GCA_030830945.1 of Gammaproteobacteria bacterium. Classification (GTDB taxonomy): domain Bacteria; phylum Pseudomonadota; class Gammaproteobacteria; order Pseudomonadales; family GM7GCV1; genus GM7GCV1. The sequence continues at coordinate 513 of JAURLY010000168.1, forward strand.
GCCTCATTATTGTCATGATAACCCCGAGCGATCATCAATATGGCGATATCATCAGGGGGTTCTTGGGAAATATCAATATCCAGCACAGGTAAAACGTCGTCTATATCAGGCTTGACCTTGGTTAGCTTTTTTAACAGATAGTCTTCCTGATCTTTTAGATGATTCTGTGGAAGCACCTCCAAAATGCCATCGGAAAAAGTAATTAGAATAAATTTTTCCGGCAAATCTAATTCGTATATCTCCCAATCAACATTGGGAAACAGACCAACTGGTTTTCCCTTCCCCTGAAGAAACTCAGCCTTTCCATCGTGCACTAACACTGGCAAGGGCAATTGCGCTCCAACAACATATCTTAAGCGGTTCTTTTTTCTATCCAGACTGCCAGAGAACATGGTCAGGTGTTTGTCTACATGATTGTCGTGCAGGACGGTGTTGATGCTTTCCAAAAAGCCTTCTGGCGAATGCTCAAGTGCAGCAATGTCATTTTCCATTATCTGCTTTCTGACAATCCGTCGCATAAGCTGGCGAACCATCACCGTTATGAACGCAGAAGAAGCACCATGACCAGAAACATCCGTCAGATAAAACAAAAAATAATCATGCAGTGCTGACATGTAATTGATGCCGTCACCAGACAAATATAGGGATGGCAGTATTTTTCGGCCAATATAATAAGGCGGCTGAATCAATGGCGATGGCGGCAGCAAGGACTGTTGCATTTGCTTGCCCGCGAGCTGATCCGCCTGGAGGATTCCCAGCCGACGCTCAGATTCCAGCATGGCTTTTTTCAAACGGCGGTGCGTACGCATTTTTCGGGCTATTTGCAGTCGTTTTTCCTTAGCTCGTTCAGTGCCCAGCAAAAGGGTTCTCTCTGTGAACGGACACGGCAGGCAATCCTTGTTTTCTTGCTGAAAAGCCTCAAGCACCTGGTCAATATCGTGACGCCGAATCAATTGAATGTACTGGATCTCGGATTTTTGGGGATAGCTCTTGTTAATTTTTTTCTCCACTGCATCGCAGAGATCGATATCACAAATAACAATATCCGGCCCCGCGCGTTCGGTAGTTGCTTCCAACGCCTCGAGGTCACCGAAGGTAAATACCTTATGTCCGCGCCTGCCCAGGTAACGGGATACCAGCCTGCGTACAAGCGGGTCCCGGTCAATGCAAAAAATTCGGAGAAGAGACCGCATTTAAAAATCGGTATCGAAATCGTCCATATCTTCACTCAACTCTCCATCGTTGATGAGATATTCCCGGCGCTGCATATAGGCATCTTTTAGGAAAAGATAACGGTCTCCACTGACAATCTCTTCCGTCTGCAGCAACTGGGCCCGGCTCTGGACAATATCCCAAGTGTTGAGTAGGTACTTGTCTCGGGAGGACTCAACATAATTAACCGGGTCAAAAAAGTAATCGACAACGCGTGATGGCGCATCCCTTAACGAGGATGGCCCAATAAAAAGGACATATAAATAGGGACCCGAACCGACGCCCCAAACAGCCAGCGTCTGGCCAAAATCTTCTGGATCATTCTTTCTAATACCCATCTTATCTGCAACTTCAAACAAGCCTAAAACACCTAGCGTGGAATTAATCAAAACTCGAGAAGTTGCTGTGCCCGCCTCACCTAACTCACCTTGAAGTAGCTCATTTGCGGCAGTCCCAACTTCCTTAAGATTGGCAAAAGCACGGGAAAAAGAATCTTCCACGGGATCGGGAAGAATATTGGTATAGCCCTTGGCGATGGGCTTTAAAATATACTGATCAGCGACTTCGGTAACGTTGTATGACGCCTTGTTAAATTTCTCCAGGCCGGAGTCTGACTCCCTGATCTCAGTCTGGGTAACCGTGGTACATGCAGGTAATAAAAAGCTTAAAGCCAGCAGACAGGCCGCCTGTGGAATTTTTTTCATATCTCGCCTGAAAAGGGTTTGTTATTTTTTCATGTTGCAGTGCCAAAATATTGTAACGCTACCGCTTTTAATTGACACAGTAATCCGAAAAAAATCCTGCGTAATACACATAAATTGTCATTTTTAATGTTCCCGAAGGGTTGCCGTAGCCTTCAAAGTCATTTCAAAGTGATTTTCCAGTCGTTTTCGGGAAACCGGTCTGCTGGTTTTAATCGGCTGCGAAAATAGTGAAATCCGATACTCCTCCAGTAACCAACGCAAATCAATGAGTTCAGATGACTCACCACGGCGATGTATGGAGATTTCTTTGACCAATTGCCGATATCTGTTTTGCATCTCTGTGATCTCAGTCACCATTTCCAGATCTCTGGGTAATTGTCCCTGCATTCGATCTATGCGTTTACTGATGCCTTTGAGATAACGCCCTACATGTTGCCGCCACTCTGTAGGCATGGACTGGAGAAAATGTTTGGCAAATAGATCAGCTAGCTGTGTGTTGATATCAGCAACAGCTTCATCGAAGTCTGCTGATAATGCCGATATTTCAGATTTAACATCGCGCAACTGATCGGCCCAATCCAAACAGAGTGACTCCAGCTCAAGCGCTCTGCGAACCAGCTCGCCACGATGGCGATCAACTTCTTCTTGAAATACTTTAGGGCTTCTAATCCCGACTGCTTCAGGCAATATGTCCTGGGCGACAGCCATCACCAGATCCTCTTTCAATTCAGACAATGTCATCTGAATATCAGAGGTGGGATTTAACAGCGTCATCAACCGCAAGTCAGCAGATTTAAATAATTCCTTCCTTAGGTATTTTCCCGCGTCCGATTGCACCAGAAGAAACAGTCGCTGTACTCCCTTTGTGTGAACATAGCGTGCTTCTTCAACATTATCCCTCAGGCTGTAACCCACTCGGTCAAACTTATCTTCAAGAGCTGGCCATAGCCGTACGTTTTCCTTGCCCTTGTTTATATCCACAAACTCTGGAAGTTCGCCGAACGTCCAGCTGCAAGCATCAGGAAAATCCGGCGCCGCCGCCTTGATATACGAGATCGCTTCCTGTGCCTGCAATCGATATTTCTCACGCAACTCCCTAAGGTTTCTGCCCGATGCCAGACAACGACCGTCGTCATCTTCAAGGCTATAGCGCATGAGATAAAAATCATCGACCGTAACCTCCTGCCAGGCATCTTCCGGGAGTGCTTTACCCATGGATCGCTTTAACTGGTGGGATAATGCCTCTAGCAGAGGCTGATCTCCGGGCCTCATGGAAGGCCAGATTTTGTCCACATGGGCGGGTATTGGCACCAATTCTCGTCGATAGCGCTTGGGAAGGGCCTTTAGTACTGCAACCAATTTGTCTTTAAGTAGTCCGGGCACAAGCCACTCAACCAAGTGTTCCGGCACCTGATGCAATTGGTCCACGGGCACATGCAGCGTAACGCCATCCTCTTCCGAACCGGGCTGAAATTTATAGCTCAGGCGAAAACCTAAACCTTGCCAGTCCAGTGTGTAGGGGAACTCAACCAATTTATCCTGATCGACAGAGGCCGTTAGGGAATCCTCATCAAGAAACAGTATTTGGGGATTATCTGCTTCCGCCTGAGATCGCCATATTTCAAACGTAGCCTGATCATTTACCTCTGCAGGAATCCTGCTCATATAAAACTGGAATAACTGTTCTTCATCGACCAACAGCTCACCCGACCGGGTTCGATCCTCCAATTCCTGAAGGCGTTCACAAACTTCACGATTGTGACGAAAAAAACGGCCTCTTCCCCGGTATTTCCAGTTCGCCAATGCTTCACGCACAAATAGCTCATGACAAAGGTCGGGTTCTATCGACTTATAGCTCACCTTGTGCTGATCGCTTACCACCAGACCAAACAGGGAGTAGCGCATGCGCGCCATGATCTCGCCCCTTCTTGCATGATAATAAGGCTCGTAATAATCAGTCTGCAGCGCATGGTCCGCTATACCTAGCAACCACTCTGGATTCACTTTGGCGACCTGATGAGCAAACAACTGGCTGGTATCGAGCATCTGTGCAGCAAAAATACATTTAGGTGGTTTTCTCGACAGGTGAGATCCCGGAAAAATACGAAAGCGGCGATTTCGAGTACCGAGAAATTCCTTATTTTCCTGTTGTACACCAATTTGGGTAATCAGCCCGCTCAACAACGCTCTATGCAGGCATTTGTAGCTCGGAGGGCTTTGATTGAATTTCCAGCGTAGCTCACGTGCCATAAGACTCAGCTGAAAATGCACCTCACGCCACTCGCGCATGCGCAGAGGTGATAAAAAGTGTTTGCGGCACCAATCATCAAGCTTACGATTACTCAATCCTTGGCGGTTTTCCTGATAGGCATTCCAAATATTGAGAATCGCATTAAAGTCGGATTCCTTATCCATAAATAGACGATGCTTTTCATCCGCTTGCTGTTGTTTGTCTGCCGGACGTTCAAGTGGGTCTTGAATGGACAGAGCGCTGACAATCGTGACCGCTTCAGTCAGGCATTGGTCTTTTTGTGCCTGCCAGAGAATTCGGGCAAACCGCGGATCGACCGGAAGTCCAGATAAGAGCTGTCCTAATTTGGTAATGCGGTCATCTGCGTCGACCAGTGACAGTTCTTCAAGCAGTCTCAGGCCATCGCGCACCTGCTTGTCTTGCGGTCGCTCAACAAACGGAAAGTCAGCTATATCTCCCAATTTAAGGCTCTGCATTTGCAGTATTACCGCCGCAAGGTTTGTTCGCATGATTTCCGGTGCGGTAAATTCGTCACGCGTGAGGAAATCCTGCTCAGAGTACAGCCGAATACAAATACCATCCGCAATACGACCACAGCGCCCTGCCCGCTGATTGGCACTGGCCTGACTAATGGGTTCAATGGGCAAGCGCTGTACCTTCGTACGCACACTGTAGCGACTGATTCTGGCCGTGCCTGTGTCTATCACATAACCAATACCCGGCACCGTCAGGGAGGTTTCGGCTACATTGGTTGCCAGCACAACTCGTCGCCCGCGCCCTGTTTTAAAAACGCGGTCCTGCTCAGCAATACTCAACCTTGAATACAAGGGTAGGATATCCAGATTTTTTAAGTGCGCTCGCCGCAGCGCCAGGGCCAATTCCCGTATATCTCGCTCTCCTGTGCAGAAAACCAGAATATCGCTGGCTTCATGCGAGAGCGGCTCCGTTTCAATAATCTCTTTTACCTGGCCAAGGACTGCATCCACCGGATTTTCGTATTCGTCTTCCCAGGGACGATAAAATATTTCTACCGGGAATGTACGCCCGGATACTTCTACCACAGGCGCCGAATCAAAATGCTCGGAAAAACGATCAACATCTATGGTTGCCGAGGTAATGATCAATTTTAGATCGGGACGTTTTGGCAATAACTGCTTAAGGTAGCCCAACAGAAAGTCAATATTGATACTGCGCTCATGAGCTTCATCAATAATGATGCATTCGTAATTTCGCAGATAGGGATCGCGCTGGATTTCAGACAGTAAAATTCCATCTGTCATTAGCTTTACCAGGGTGTTTGGGCTACTTTGATCCGTAAATCGCACCTGATAGCCCACCAGGCTTCCCAGAGGCGTTTTTAGCTCTTCTGCAATACGAGCAGCTACTGAGCGTGCAGCGACCCTCCTTGGCTGGGTATGGCCAATAAGGCCTCGTGTGCCCAGACCAAGCTCCAGACAGATTTTAGGTAATTGAGTCGTTTTCCCTGACCCGGTTTCCCCTGCGACAACAATGACCTGGTTTTCCAATAGCAGTCTTTTTATTTGCGCTGATTCCGCTGTTATAGGTAACTGGGGATAATGGATTTGGGGAATTTGTTCGCGTCGCAGGGCAATCCACTCAAGCGATTCTTCGATAGATTTCGTCAGCTTCGCCAAATCTTTACTAATCGGCTTATTTTGTGAAATCCGCTGTTTGACCCGTGAAAGACTTTTTTCCAGACGATACTGATCACGCCCGGAAACCCCATGCGCAAGCTGTTGTTCGATTAGTTTTAGGTTGGTATTAACCATCGTCTTAACGTCTCACATACCCCAGAACCAAAAAAGCCCTGATTTAACAGGGCTTTTTTGGCAAACAACAACTGGTTAAGCGCCAGTTTTGTTTTCCTCTTCATCACCAGAAGCTTTTTCCGTTTCGATTTCCTGGGAATCTTCAGGCTCGAATAGCTTTGGCTCTTCTTCCGTTGAAGCTTCTACAGTCTCTTCGACCACAGGCGCTTCTTCAGAAGCCGGAGCTTCTTCTTCAACTATCTGGGTAGCTTCTTCAGCAACAGGAGCGGCCTCAACTGCCGCTTCCACTTGTGGAGCTTCTTCTGCAGATTCGGTCTGAGCCGCTTCTTCCGCAGTAAGCTCTTTTATGGAGAGCTTGATTCGTCCACGCTGATCAACTTCCAGACATTTGACACGAATCTCCTGACCTTCCTGCAGATAATCAGTTACCTTTTCTACGCGTTCCTGCGCAATCTGGCTAATATGTAGCAGGCCTTCTGTACCCGGCATAATTTCGACAAATGCGCCAAAATCAACAATACGGGTAATCTTGCCATCATAAACAACACCAGCTTCCGGCTCAGCACAAATCATTTCAATACGGTAAACCGCATCGGCCAATGAATCGGCCTCAGTCGCATAGATTTTGATAGTGCCATCGTCTTCAATATCAATGGTCGCACCGGTTTCTTCAGTCAGTGCACGAATTGTCGCACCGCCTTTACCGATAACATCACGGATTTTGTCCTGGTCAATTTTGAAGGTCTTCATTCGTGGCGCGTTGTCAGATACTTCATCGCGACCAGCATCGATTACCTTGTTCATTTCACCAAGAATATGAAGTCGAGCTGCCTGGGCTTGCTCCAAAGCAATCTCCATAATTTCCTGGGTAATGCCTTCAATCTTGATGTCCATCTGCAAGGCAGTGACACCAGCAGAGGTACCAGCAACTTTAAAGTCCATGTCCCCGAGATGATCTTCATCACCCAGGATATCTGTCAGTACCGCAAAGCCTTCGTCTTCTTTTACCAGGCCCATGGCAATACCGGCGACAGGTGCTTTCACCGGTACACCTGCATCCATAAGCGCAAGGCTGGTACCGCAGACTGAAGCCATAGAGCTTGAGCCGTTGGATTCGGTAATTTCAGATACGACACGAATGGCGTAAGGGAAATCTTCCTGGCTAGGCAGCATTGCGGCTACACCGCGTCGTGCCAGACGTCCATGACCAATTTCTCGGCGACCAGGTGTCCCCATACGACCACACTCGCCTACCGAGTATGGTGGGAAGTTGTAATGCAGCATGAATGGGTCTTTGCGCTCACCTTCCAGCGCATCGATAATCTGGGAATCACGCTGGGCACCCAGGGTAGCAGCAACGATTGCCTGCGTTTCGCCACGAGTAAAAAGTGCTGAACCGTGAGCCATTGGCAAGACACCAACTTCAACGGCAATTGGGCGAACAGTTTTATTGTCACGGCCGTCAATACGCGGCTCACCGGCAATGACTCGGCCACGAACAATTTTCTTCTCAAGTTTCTTGAGAAGATCACCAATTTCACCTTCATCCGGCCCTTCTTCAGATTCGCTGGAAACCAATGCTTCCAACGTCGCTGTTTTGGCCGCTGAAATCGCAGCAACACGCTCTTGTTTATCCGTAATCTGGTAAGCAGCCGTCAGAGCATCGCTTGCTTGCGCCGCAACAGCAGCTTCCAGATCTTGGTTAACCGCTTCCGGCTCCCAGTCCCAACGAGGCTTGCCGGCATCTGCAGCCAGCTCTTTAACGGCCTGTATAACAGCCTGCATTTCCTGATGCGCATAAA
>JAURLY010000169.1 GCA_030830945.1 Gammaproteobacteria bacterium
ATGGGTGCGCCAGGATGCCCTGAATTAGCAGCTTGTACAGCGTCCATTGACAGGGCGCGAATTGCGTTGGCAAGTTGCCGTCGACCTACGGTCGTCATAGTCGAAACTCCAAACAGAAGGAAGGAATTAAAAAAGGGAGCACATTTTCCCCTATGGCAGAAGCCCAGTAAACCATTAAGAGCTGCTGATCCGCGTAAAATTTGTAAAATGCACCTCTAATTAATATCAACTGTGATTACTTTTTATCTTATGCGCCCCAGAATTATCTCTCATGGCTGGTTAGCCGCGCTCTTTCTTATATGCTCCCAGTCTTCCTTGGCACAAGGGTCAGAGTTGGATGCACTACTTCTTGAAAGCAGTAATTTGATGCAGGAAGGAAGAATTGATGAGGCATTAATCCTGCTTGAAGGCGCCGAAAATAATTATAGCGACAGCCGTGAATTCATGAACAACCTCGCGGTTGCCTATCTGGGAAATAGTCAGCCCGAAGAGGCGCTGGTAATATTTCGCACACTGGTAGACAGTGACCCAATGTACAGCATAATCGCGCATAACCTGCTGGAAATGGAATTGCAGATTTCTGAGTCCCGCCCGGAACGAATAAACCCCCAGCTATTTATCCAGAGTGTCGACACCTATTTTGATGGAGGGCAAGTTCAGTCCTCTACTGAGAATGATGCTGGCCAGGCGGCATCTGCAGCAATTCGGGAAACCGCCCAGAGCCTGGTTGAGGTATGGGCTTCCCGCTGGTCCGATAAAGATTTTATTGGTAACTTATCCATGTATTCCAGAGACTTTATTGGGCCAAACGGCGAAAATATGAGCCAATGGGCCAGGGCTCGAAGGGCTCCTTTAAGTAAACCAGGGAACATTTATGTCCAGGTAGGCAATTTCAATACAACTATGATCAATGATGACGTTCAAATTAGCTTTGATCAAAACTATAATTCCAGTAATTATAGTGACCGAGTGCGCAAGCAACTTGTGTTAACTGCCGAAGAAGACGGCTGGAAAATAATTAGAGAAGTCACGCTAGAAACATACTAATGCACCAAAAACCAACAACCATCTTACTTGCTGCACTGCTGGTATTGGCAAACTTTGCTGTATCGGGCAAGGCCTTTGCCCAGGCATCGGCGTATGCGGAAGAGTACATTCCTGAATTACTCCCTCAGGGATACCCGAGCGGACTGATTGCCGACAACCAAAGCTCGCCTTACCTGTTCTGGGTGGCACTTAGTGATGGGCGGCTGCATGTTTTGGAAAGACTTCTAAGCGGCCAATACCGGGAAATTGAAAACATCCCTATCTCCATAGGCAAGCAAGGCTATGGCAAAGAAGTGGAAGGCGACCAGAAAACACCTGTGGGCATCTACACCATGACTTCTTTTATTGAGGATGAGCGACTGGACGATTTTTATGGCATCGGCGCCTATCCAATCGACTACCCCAATGCATGGGATCGTTTGTCCGGACGTACTGGATATGGCATCTGGCTACACGGCCTACCAAAAGGAGTCGATGAACGTCCGCTGCTGGATAGCAACGGTTGCGTGGTAATTGATAACAGCAAGCTCGATAAATATTCCGAGTACATCGTGACAGGCAAGAGCACAATGGTTCTTACCGAGACACTTGATTGGCTGGAACAACCAGAGCAGCAAGATTCAGCCGATGTTATGCAAGCAATAGGTCGATGGGTTTCCCAGTGGGAAAGCCTGAATACAGAAGAGTATCTCAGCAATTATCACCCGGATTTCACGGACTTTGAGCGAGATCTGGAAGATTGGTCCCTATACAAAGCCCGGATCAATTCTGCCAAGGAATATATCGATGTCGAGCTGAGCCAACTCAGCGTGTTCACCTACCCGGGCGAAGAAGGCATGGTGGTGACCCGCTTTTTCCAGGATTACGAAAGCAGTAACTTCAGCTGGAAGGGGTGGAAGCAGCTACTCTGGCGCAGGAATTCTGAAAGTGGAGACTGGCAAATTATCTACGAAGGCAACGGATAATTTGTCATGAACCCTACAAGCAAACTAGGCCTATTGACTGGCTTTTGCTGGCTGCTGGTTTCTTGCTCGGAATTTTCTTTTGTACCGCAGCAAACAGCATCCTCAGAAACAGAGAACCCCGAAACCCTCCCTACCGAATCTACCTCTGGACAAACTCAAACATCTGATGCATCTGAGACTGCCGCAGCAGAAGTTCAAACGATTCCCGTCGCCCCCCGGGAAACCAGGGTAATCACTCCCACCGGGGAAACCGATCAAACTCCCGACAACCAACAAGGTGATCAAAGCACAGAAGAGCCACTGGTGCTTGGGGAAGAAGTATCGGAGCCTTCCGCAGAAGAAGTGGAGGTTGGCGAGGCAGCGCTGGAAACATCTGCCGATCTCAGTGTCGATGCTGAGATTATGATCGACGATTTATGTCAGCAAATAGGCAACAAACTCACGAGTGTTTCCGTCAATGAGTGCGAGCGGCAACAGCTTATTCATCATGCGTTAAGTGTCGACGGAAGGTCGCTGGCTTATCGTGACTTTTCCCCATTAGCAAACCGCGATCCTCTCGGCCGTGTTCTAGTTATTGGAGGCATACATGGGGACGAATTTTCGTCGGTATCGGTCGTATTCAAATGGATGAATATACTCAACCAGTTTCACTCCGGCCTGTTTCACTGGCGTTTTATTCCGGCAGCGAACCCAGATGGCTTGCTTATGGACGATTCACAGCGACAAAACGCTAATGGCATCGACCTGAACCGCAATTTTCCCACGGCGGACTGGGACGAATTAGCCAGGGAATACTGGGTAGAACGCACGTATAGAAATCCAAGACGCTACCCTGGTGAAAGCGCCATGAGCGAACTGGAAACCAGATTTATGGTCGATCAGATTCACGACTTCAATCCTGACATTATTATTTCCATGCATGCGCCCTATCATCTCGTGGATTATGATGGGCCACCCTCTGCCCCCAATAAGCTGGGCGGCCTCTACTTGCGGGAGCTAGGAGTCTATCCCGGTTCGCTAGGTAATTATTTTGGAGTGGACCTAGCCAAACCCATCGTAACCGTCGAGCTGAAATCGGCCGGTATTATGCCTACCGACGGCGAAATTGATCGTATGTGGACAGATCTGGTTCGCTGGCTGCGAGAACAACTGGAAACTGATTGATAAAGGAAGGCTTTGATTACTTAACTTCGGGCAGACAAAGTTAATAATCAGAACTCACCATGTGCCTGCTTGTCTGCATGGTAAGAAGATCGCACCATTGGCCCTGAAGCCACATGGGTAAAGCCAATTGAATAGGCGTAATTTTCATACTCTTTAAATTCATCCGGGTGCACGTAGCGCTGGATTGGAAAATGTTCCTTTGAGGGCTGTAGGTACTGCCCTACGGTAAGCATCTCGATATCGTGTTCGCGCATGTCATCAAAGACCGCTTTCATTTCATCTAGCGTTTCTCCCATGCCAACCATCAAACCAGATTTGGTCAGAACATCGGGGTTACGGGCTTTATATTTTTTTAAGAGCTTTAGCGACCACTGGTAGTTGGCACCTGGACGAGCTTCACGATAAAGACGGGGAATCGTTTCCAGATTGTGATTAAACACATCCGGCGGTGTCTCGGAAAGGATATCCAAAGCGGGCTCCATCCTGCCACGAAAATCTGGCGTGAGTATTTCAATCTGGATGTTGGGCACTCTCTGTCGAGTTTCCCTAATGCAGTCAGCAAAGTGCTGTGCACCCCCATCACGTAAATCATCGCGATCAACCGAAGTTACGACCACATAACGGAGACGCATTTCGGCAATTGCTTCTGCCAGGTTAACCGGCTCATCCGAATCCAGAGGCAACGGTTTGCCGTGGCCGACATCGCAAAAAGGACAACGCCGAGTGCATATTTCACCCATTATCATGAACGTTGCGGTTCCACCACTAAAACACTCACCAAGATTGGGACAGCTCGCCTCTTCGCATACAGTGAAGAGATTGCGTGATCGCAAAACTTTTTTGATACGTTCAACTTCGGAAGAACCGCCAAGGCGCACTCTAATCCAGTCTGGCTTGCGCAAATATTCGGTTTGCTCAAGTTTAACCGGGATTAACTCCAGCTTGTCGGCATCGCGAAGCTTGACCCCAGCTTCTCTTTTTCGGCTGCGTCTAGGTGGTTCAAATTGTTGTGTCACGTCTGTCATACGATCAGGTTCTTCTTTCCAGCAGCGTTTGTCAAAACGGCAGTTGGTTATTGGTTTGAATGTCTTTTGCCCCGAGCTTGTCGGTCAACTCCTCAAGCAGAACCAAAGCGACTTCATTAATGTCTGGCATTTTTGCTTCCGGCACTAGCTCTCTTAGCTGGGTAACTTCACCTCCCAGGCCACAGGCGTTAATGCCAGACCAGGGACGCATATCCATATCAATATTAAAATTCAGTCCGTGATAACTTCGGCCCTGCTTAATTCGCAAGCCCAACGCGCCTATTTTTGCTCCATTGACATAGACACCCGGCGCATCTGACCTCGGAATACCTTTTACGTTGTAGCGGGCCAGCGTTGCGACCAATGCGCTTTCAATCAAGTTAACAAATTCGCGTACACCGATACCCAGGCGTTTTATGTCAACAAGTGTGTACACCGTTAACTGCCCTGGGCCGTGATAGGTCACCTGGCCTCCACGATCAATGTCGATAACCTTTATATCACCCGGGGAGACAACATATTCTGGCTTACCCGCCCTACCTTGAGTGTAAATTGGCTCGTGTTCCAGGAACCAAAGCTCATCCGCTGTTTCTTCAGTACGGGCGCCGGTGAAGCGTTTCATTGCCTCAAATACTGGCTCATAGGGCTGAAGGCCGACATGACGGACGATAACATCTAGAGTTTTCGACACAGCCTAAGGCCTTCTTATCAGTGGCTCTTAAAGAACCATTTTGACGAGATCACTCGCACGCAGATCCGTGTTCAGGTCTCGCAGCTGGTCTTCCCCGGTGGCCGTAATAAAAACGGTTATAGACTGAAATGTGCCTTTGTTCGAATCTTTCACACTGATCCGGGTCGCATCAAATCCAGGCGCATGAACTTCGACAGTGTTGAGTACATACTCGCGAAATTCTATGCCACTAACCCCTAAAATCTTGACCGGGTAATCCGGACAGGGAAACTCAATTTTTGGGGCTTCTATATTTTTCGACGCCATTTCAAAAAATCTAGGCTCGACCAAAGAGCTTCATCATGAATAATTTTAGGCCATCCCATAACCGGGCAAAAAATCCTGCCTGCTCTACTTCGGTTTTGGCAACCAGGGGCTGGGTTAGAATTTCTTCACCTTCGTAACTGATTGATAGTGTCCCAACCTGATCACCCGCAGCCAACGGCGCCTGCAAGTTATTTCCCACAGAAATATTGGCCTCCAAGAGATCTTCAGCACCTCGGGGAATCGTTAGGTATACCTCGTCATTCACGCCCAGATCGACGGTGTCAGTTTTACCTTTCCAGATTCGCTCAGTTGTAAGGACATTCTCCGCGCTATAAAGCTTATGGGTCATGTAATAGCGGAACCCCCAGGACAAGAGCTTTTGTGACTCTGTAGCTCGAGCCTGTTCACTGCGAGCACCCATAACCACAGACACCAGGCGCATGCCATTTCGCTGTCCGGATGCGACCAAACAATAGCCGGCCGCTTCAGTATGCCCAGTCTTCAATCCGTCAATAGAGGAGTCTCTCCAAAGCAGCTGATTTCGATTTGGCTGGGTTATCCCATTGTACTCAAACTCTTTCTCAGCATAGATCTCGTAGTGCTCAGGATGATCTTCAATAATTGCTGTAGCCAGTTTGGCCATATCCCTTGCTGTGGTCAGGTGAGCCTCATCAGGCCAGCCTGTAGAGTTGACGAAGTGGGTATTTGTCATGCCAAGAATGATTGCCTGCTGATTCATTATGTCGGCAAAGGCTTGTTCGTCACCGGCAATATGCTCTGCCAACGCAATGGCGGCATCATTACCTGACTGGATAATCACGCCCCGCATTAGATCAATAACACTGGCGTCTTCATTGGGCGGCAAGAACATTGTGGACCCACCGCTCTTGGTTCCACCTTTTTCCCAGGCATTCTCGCTGACACGAACCATGCTGGATTCACTGAGTCTGCCGGCCTTAATCTCTTCAGAAACAATATAGCCTGTCATCATTTTGGTCAGACTGGCTGGCGGCAAGATTTCATCGGCATTGTGTTCCGCCAAAACCCTGCCCGTTTTAGTGTCCATTAGAAGCCAGGCTGTAGCCGCCAATTCAGGTGCGGCTGGAATTAGAGGTTGCGCCAGAACGATTGGCGACAGGTTGAAAAACAGCAAAAAAACAAAAGCTCTTGCTGCAGAAGTAATCATTCCCATAAGTGTATATCTGTTACTTTTCTATAGTCGATAAATGGCGCACATACTAGCAGTTCATCGAGGCCATCCAAAGTGCCAAATGCCAATGCTAAGTAGTTATTCAGAAAGTTTGACAATAAAACCCGGGGAAAGTCCCGCAAGTTCCAGTACTAAACCAAGCTCATTAGCTTCTCGTCGGTCAACAAGTGGACCAATCAGAACCCGGTAATGCTTTTTGGCATCGAGGTAATCCTCGGCAATGGTGACGGGAAATTTAGTATAAGCTTCTACTTCTGCCGCCATAGTATCTGCACCCTGTCTTTGGGACATTAGCGCAACCTGGTAATAGCTATCAGAATCCAAAGCAAACTCAGGCGGGATTAACTCTACCTGAGGAATAATTTCCGGCCGTTTGGGTTCGTTCAATTGGGCAAGGGTGGCGTGAGGATCATCTGGATCCAGGGCAACAATCCTGACCCTGGCAGTTCCCAAATCCGCAAAACCCAATTTTGCCGCCGCACCCCAGGAGAGATCGATACTTCTTTCGCTATGAAAAGGGCCTCGGTCATTCACACGCAACACGGCCTTACGGCCATTTTCAAGATTGGTAACTTCGACATACGTGGGTATGGGCAAGCTTTTATGTGCAGCCGTCATGGCATACATATCAAAACGCTCTCCATTGGAGGTGTTACGACCATGGAACTTTCTGCCATACCAGGATGCAGTACCCTCCTCAACAAAACCGTGGCTGCTGGGTAGCACTTCGTAAGTTTCGCCGAGAACGGTGTATGGACTTTTGTTGCCTG
>JAURLY010000170.1 GCA_030830945.1 Gammaproteobacteria bacterium
ACTCTGGCAAATCAACTGCTTCAAAATACATGTCGTTTGAATCAGTATCCAGCGCTTCATCCTCATCAGAAGTTTCTGGCTCAGGCACTTCATCTGAAGACTCTTCAAATACATCTTCGGACTCTAAATCGAAATCCTCAATTTCATCATAACCAAATGAATCCAGGTCAGCAAAATCGTCAAGATCTTCCAAAGCCGCTTCCAAATCTATATCTTCGACATCATCTGAGTGATCTTCTGGTTCTGGCTCTTCTTCTGGCTCAACCGATTCTGAGACATCTTCCGGATCAGCTTCATCCTCATCGTCAAATTCATTTTGGTCGTCATCAGAGCCAAATAACTCATCCATGCTTTCGAAGCTATCACCCTCATCCTCGTCAGAGTCTTCTGCTGACATGACGGTTGTTTCGTCGAAAGAACCAGTCTCTTGCAAATCGGTTTCTGAGTTGTCATCAACTGGGGTATCCGCAGCTAATTCGTCGTCATAATCATCATGCAGCAAGTCATCGTCCTCGGATACTTTTCTTCTTTTCATCATAAACATGACAGTCAAGAGGGCTATGACAATCAGCGCTCCCAGGAAGGGTGCAAATGACATAATTTTAGCCAGCAATCCAGGCTCTGGTTCTGCCGGCTGCATCGGAGTAATTGGCTCAGGCGCGGGTGCCGGAGCAGACACGGCCTCTACCGCTGGTTCGTTTACTTCCTCAACTTCTACTTCGGCTTGTGCCAAGCCTTGCTGAACATTAGCAAGTTCTTCATTTTCAATTTCGATCAGGGATTCACTAAGGGCCAGTCGCTCTTCCAGCATGGCCACTCGCTCCTGCAAGTCTTGGTTCTCTAGCTCTGAACGATCCAGCTCTTCTTTGAGGGTTTCATTTTCACTGGCTAAGGTGGCTACCATTTCGGCTTCATCTGCAGAACCTGTTCCAGACCCTAATGAAGAGCTGGATGAAAGTGCCAGGCGACCACCTGAAGATGCTGGCGCAGAAGACTGATTACGGAAGTCAGTCGCAGCGGCACTTATGGGTGTTGCTAATGAGCCAACCGAACCACCCTGCTGTATTGAAACAAATTCGTTATACGCTTGGGCTGATGAGCGAGTATTCGCCTGCTCTTCAGTAGGAATACGCACAAGGTAACCTGCACGGAGCGTATTTGGATCTCCATTTACAAACGCCTGGGGATTCAAATCACGTATCGCTAGCATGGCTTGATAACGAGTCATTTGCTGACCTTCAGCTACTCTGCCGGCCAGGCTCCATAAGGTATCACCTGTCTCTACACGATAATCAGTGCCGGAAACAGTCGGCCCTCCAAAAACTTGCTGGGGAGGCACCGGCGTGGGTTGTCGGGGCTGTGACGTGAGAGTAGGTCTTGGTGCGGGGGTAGTGACTGCAGGGCTCGCCGAACTTGGCTGATTTACCTGACTTGCTTCTGTTCTTCCGCTAAAAACTGGCAGGTCTATTAACAAAGTATATTCCCGCAACAACCTTCCTTGCGGCCAGCGCACTTGAATAACAACGTTTAGATAGGGCTCGCGTACTGGTGCCGTTGTACTCAACTGAATGTAGGACCGGCCATTAGGCCCGGCCAAAAAGGGCTCAAACTCTATCCCGGTATGGAAATACTCGCGAGTGACGCCGGCCATTTGGTAATCGTTGACGCTACCAATCTGCACAATGATTTCCTGCTCACTAAGTGAGCCAACATTGAGAAGTTCAATCTGTGCTTCTAGAGGTTCATTCAGTGCGGATTCCGCTGTAATACTGCCCAACCCAAGAGCAGATACGCCCTGGGCAAGCCCCAATACCAAAAGTGAACAGATTAGACTGAGCCAGTTTTTCATCAGTTTTCCATTAAACAGTGCAACCCCAATCCTAAAATCGTGATCACAGCAGAAGCCCTTGTTATGCAATCGAAGACGTGATCCTACTCACTTTAGAACGAATAAATTCAAAAGTACATCACAAAAAAACGCTAATCGATTGTTTTTTATGGATTACCTAGAGATATTTGTCTTTTTTTTGCGGGCTAGTTCAGACCTTTTGCAAAATATTCAACATTCGTCGCAGTGGTTCAGCCGCACCCCACAGGAGCTGATCGCCCACTGTAAAGGCAGAAAGGTATTCACCACCCATATGCATTTTGCGCAAACGTCCAACGGGCACCTTCATGGTTCCGGTAACGTAAGCTGGAGTAAGCTTCTCCAGAGTAACGTCACGATGATTAGGCACAACCTCCACCCAGTCGTTATTCTCAGCCAGCATAGCTTCAATGTCAGCCATCGGAATGTCGCTATTAAGCTTAATAGTCAACGCTTGGGAATGACAGCGCATAGAGCCAATACGAACGCACAAGCCATCTATAGGCACAGGATTGTCAGACAGACCAAGAATCTTGTTGGTTTCTACCCCGGCTTTCCATTCTTCTTTGCTCTGGCCCGAGTCAAGTTCCACATCGATCCAGGGCAATAAGCTGCCCGCAAGAGGGAATCCAAATTGATCAGTAGGAAAATCCGCTGAACGCATTTGATCCGCCACTTTGCGGTCTATATCCAGTATGGCCGAAGAAGGTGTCGCCAGTTCAGGCCCCACAGAATCGCGAATGCTCCCCATCTGGTTGATCAGTTCACGCATATTTTGCGCGCCCGCGCCAGAAGCAGCCTGATAAGTCATGGCCGTCGCCCATTCAATATGGCCGTTGGCAAATAATCCGCCCAGCGCCATCAACATTAAGCTAACTGTGCAGTTACCACCAATGTAATTTTTGACACCTGATTCCAGTCCTCTCTGGATAACATCCATATTGACCGGATCGAGAACAATGATCGCATCATCCGCCATGCGCAGAGCCGAGGCTGCATCTATCCAATAGCCGCCCCAACCCGCTTCTCGCAGTTTCGGGAAAACTTCTTTGGTGTAATCGCCACCCTGGCAAGT
>JAURLY010000171.1 GCA_030830945.1 Gammaproteobacteria bacterium
CAAATCTGTGCCATTGGTGCTGACGGGGAACATGCCGTTTCAGTTTGGGGTTCTAGGGATTTTCCGTCCAAAAACGACAAAGTGCTCTGGAGGCCTCTCTGGCCGTGGCCTCCAGAGGGGTATTACTTTTCCCTGACAGGTAAATATCCCTCGATTGAGCGCATAAGCTCCTCCAGTTCTGGCAATTTTTCGCTCAATTCGAAATGGTAAGTCCCCTTGAGGTTAATGTTGTGCCAAGCCACAGGGGAGGCCTGTTTGACGATTCCTATTCTATGGGCGTCTCCATGGTATTCGAAGCTGGTCAGCAGCTGACTGAGTATCCTGGAGTTGAAATAGATGATGGCATTGGTGACTAGACGAGCGCACTCATTCCATAGCTGGATTTCTTCGTCTGAACTGCCCCGGAACTGATCCCCATTTACGCTGCTCACTGCCCTACGCAGTTGGTGATAGGCCTCTCCACGATTCAGCGCGCGCTGAACATAGTTTCTTAAACTGGCATCATCGATGTAGCACAGTAGATAATTCGCTTTCACCAGGCGGTTGTATTCAGTCAGGGCTTCCAGCAACGGGTGATTGTGCTTGTATCCCGAGAGCTTTCTCACCAAGGTGGCTTGTGTTGTTTTCCGTTGTTTAAGCGATACTGCGATCCGTTGGATGGTATCCCAGTGCTGCGCAATTCGATGCGTGTTAATGGGCTTTTTCAAGCGTAGCTGTATTCTATGGTCTTTGTCTTCCTTGACATCAAACATGTCATTGATCACTTTACCGACCTGGGCATAGCGCGGGGCAAACTGGTATCCGAACAGATCGAGCAACGCGAAATTCACATGGTTCACACCATGGGTGTCGGTTGAGAGCACATCCGGAATAATGTCTGACGTATTGCTCATCAACAAATCAAAGATGTAGTGAGATTCATGCTCGTTGGCACCAATTACCCTGGCATTAATGGCCGTATGATTGGCGATTAGGCTCATAGCAGAAACGCCTTTTTGTGTACCGAAGTATTTCGACGAGTAACGGGTTTTGAACGTCTCGCGCCGGGCTCCGAACTTTTGGCCGTCGGCACTTGCGTGTAAAACATCCTCCTGGATGTTGTAGTGCCTGAAGATGGGCAGCTTGGCGGTCGCGTTATTGATGTTGTCGTTGGCATCATTCAAGGTTTCCAAACGTAGGTAGTTTGCCTGGATGGTGCTGAGCTGATCATAGGTACGATCAGAGATCTGTGCCATACCGTAAATGCCTTGATTGGTTGCATTGCCGACCAGAATTGCCAACAGATCATATTCATGGGAACGGCTTCTGGATTGGGAACCCAGCACATGCGCGAAGCAGTCTATGAAGCCGGTGTCACGATCCACCATGCGCAGTACATCCGCGACACCCGTTGTAGGGATTTGCTGGAAGAAGGGATTGTTGACCAGATGATGTTTGCTGGCCGAAGGTAAGCGCCAGAAGTGTTTACCCTGCGGATTGCGCAAGATGATATTCCGGTTGTCTTCCTGTTCAAGATATTCACCGACCTCGAATAAACGGGTATCCAATTCAGTGGCCATCTGCTTTATCAGTTTCTCAGGCTCTTTGGCCAAATCGGTTAGCTGGCTCTGTTGCAGCAGCGTATATTTATGTTTTCGCCAATGCTCCCCGTCGATCAGATCAGCATCAAGCGCCCGGTATTTAATGATTTCAGGCAGTGTTAGTTGGCCATTCAGGCGATCAGGAATCTGCTGATAGAGGAACCACTCATAACGATCTAACAGGATGTTACCGTCACGATCCAGCAGGTATTCGTGTACTTTTTTCGGTAGAAACCGGGTATCGGCGGTTTGCAATTGGGCCAGGGTGTCGATTTCGCCTTGTGCTTTCGCCAAGGCAGTCGCTAAGTGCTGAGTGCCATCGCTGCCTTCAAAGCGCAGACATCGAAATAACTCTCGCAGTAAACCTTTACGCAGGCTTTCTTTCTCGTCGTAGTATTGCCACATGGCTTCATCGACTGATCGCCGCTGCTCGTTCAAGAAGAGACATACCGATTCCAGATCCTTTTTGGCCAGGAGGTTCAGTGCTTTTTGTCTTACTGTTGCAAACGGTAGTTGCAGATCAATTTCGTCATCAATGAATAGATGGAGCACTTCGGCCGCCTTGCTGACATTTTTGGCCGCTTTTTGCCAATCCTGATACACCGCTTCTTTTGCGTACTCCTTTGCCTTCTGTTTGGTCTGCCTGACATGATGCACAAAACCATCGGCAATACGTTCGAGTGCTTGTTGCCATCGCGTTTGCAAATAGCACAACAAATACAGCCGTTGGTTGCTTATGGTTTGCCGTTTCAGTTTGGCGCCGTAGTAGTCGACTTTCTCCGCCAGGTGTTGTTGATTTTTCTGCGACAGTGAAAGCAGGCTCAAGAGCAGGTCCACTTCTGACATCCAATGCTGGATGTTGCGATAGACAACCAGCTCTTTCTCAAGTTCGGTTCCAGTGAAGTTACGAGCCGATTGTCGCAACTGCCGGAACGGTAGTGCACCTTCGCCGTTTACGAGATCCGCCAGTGCATGCTTAAGATCTTGTGACATTGCACGCTCAAGGCGGTTGGCCATGTCTTCCTGTTCATCTCCCACCACTTGACTGATGATCTTTTGCAGCGTGCTGTAGGCAGGGATCGCTATCTTCTGTCTCGAACAATACTCAATGGCCGCATCGAAGAGGTGTCTTGGAGCCGTCCAGGCTCTGGCTTGCTGGGATAAGTAGGCGCTCAACGCAGCTCCGTGGTCTTTGGCATTCCAGCGCTGGTAGTTGCAGAGTTGGAAAATACGTTGGTAAATCCGTTCGTTCTCTTTTGGCGTGAGATTAAAGGGTCTACAGCCCGGCCCTGGTAGAATGGTTTGATAAACGTATTTGAGATCCTGCTTGATCTGGTGGAAACCGGGATGAAGCACCGCCGGCTTGGCCTTGAAATAGCCCAGCAGTACAACCAGCATGTAGCGCTGACCCCGGTGACGTAGGCTTGTAGCGATAGCCAGTTCCTTATCGTTCAGCGAGAAAAAGAAGCGTTGGTCTGCTGAGGTGAAAGCGGGAGGTCCATAAAACTGTTCTTGTTCCGCCTCGGA
>JAURLY010000172.1 GCA_030830945.1 Gammaproteobacteria bacterium
ACACGTTGATTCTCCCGTTCAAATAGAGAAAGAGATCAGCTTCAGGCTAAAGAAATACTCCGCAGGAGCAGAATTAAAGCACAAAAGTAACGAGATCTATTTATGCAGCGCCGAGAAAGCCGTTGCCACAATTTTCGAGTCAGCGAGAGATTTGAGGCTTAGGATTTACAAAAGCACATGGGATAACCCGAACGGCATTAAAAAGCCTGCGGCCCCATCGCGCTTCGACAATCTTGTCAGAGAAATCTTGGACTTTGAATGTACTTATTTTATTCCCGCTGAAAAATTGGAGGCTGTCGAGTCGCATTTGATGGATATGCTGGAAACAATTACTGAGCTTGAAAAGAAAGTCATTGTTGTTCAATTCGGACTGATGAAGAAAGGGCAAAGACTTTCAGTCGAGCAGACCGCTAAAAACCTGAAAGTCCATTCGCGCTGGGCAAGAAATTTGTCCTTTAGTGGCCTGGCTAAATTAGCCGGCCCAAACAGAGCACAGCGCTTGAGAAAAATGCTGGTTGAATAACCAAATGGAAGAACTCCCCTAAATGAAAATATTAGGTGTCGCCCCCACTCAATAACTATCGATTTTTTACTAAAGCTGCGGTGGTTTCAACCGGTCGGTGCAACAGTTTCATGAAGCGTAGCAACTGGCGTCGCGTAACCCAAGGTTTTTCGTGGTCGTGCGTACATGCTCTTCGCGACCGCGTTGAGCCTTTGTTGCGTCACGATCGCTAGGTCAGTTCTATTAGGGAAGTATTGTCGTAATAGCCCATTCGTATTTTCATTTGTTCCGCGCTGCCAGGGGCTGCTCGGATTGCAGAAGTAGACTTAAACGTCTGTCGCCAGTTTAGCCTAAACCCATGAAAATCCTTGCCGCCCTGCTTCTCTTCCTCTCGTTGCCAGTGGCCGCCGCAACCCTGGAAGGCCGCGTCGTGGGAGTCTCCGATGGTGACACCATTACCGTTTTGGACAGAGAGAATGTCCAGCATCGAATCAGACTATCCGCCATTGATGCCCCTGAGAAAGCCCAGCCGTTCGGCAATCGTTCAAAGGAACAGCTATCCAAGTGGATCTACAACCGCACAGTGCTAGTTGAATGGAACAAGCGGGACCGCTACGGGCGAATCGTCGGCCAAGTATTCATAGATGGTCGCGACGCTGGTCTGGAGCAAGTACGTGCCGGTATGGCTTGGTGGTATCGGGATTACAGCAAAGAGCAAACACCCGAAGATCTAGCGCTATACAAAAAAACTGAGCAAGCAGCTATAGAAGGAAAACTGGGGCTTTGGCGTGATGCAGCGCCCATACCGCCTTGGGAATGGCGTAGGAAGCGCCCCTAACCCAGCTCTTATCCAAAAACACCCTGTGCACATTGAAAAAGATAATTTGTAAAATTGTGGTAAGTGTAATCAAGTGATGAATTTGAGTTAATCCTAAATAGTTCTTAGCAACGGTTGGCTAAGTCCGCTTTAATTTTATGCACAAAACGGAACTGCTGAATGTTCCCTGATTTCAACAAAAAAGGGTAACCAAATGACATCGAGAATAAAAATTCTATGCATTGGCGTATATTTTTTTGCTACGTTAGGTTTTACCCATGCAGCTCAATGGAAAATTGTCTCAAAGCATGAGACTGAAGATATCTATATTGACTATTCAAAAACCAAAAGAGATAAAACTATTGTTCGATCAACATTTTTGGTTGATTACAAAGCAATCCAAAAAATTGACGGTATTGATGCATGGTCAAGCCTGATTGATAGTGAGTGGGATTGTGTTGAGAAGAAAGTGCTAATTCATTCAGCAACTGTATTCAGGGAAAAGATGGCTTCTGGTAAAGGCGTTACGCAGATCGCCCCTTACGAATGGCGGCAAGCTAACCGAATGCCACTTGCCTCAATGACAAAGGCTGCATGTAGCAGCCCTTGAGTTGAAAATATTTAAAAAGAATGTGTTTAAGAAAAAGGGCCGCATTTAGCGGCCCCGCATTTTGTGCATCTTTCAGCTTGTTAGCGGACAGAGCTTGTATACTGTTTTAAACAGGTAGTCAAAAGATCCGGGAGAGATAATGCTTCCTAGGATGCGTTACCGCCTTTGACTCGACCTTGGCACCTCCTCAATCGGCTGGTGTCTTATTCGTTTGAACTTTAGTGATGAGCCCGTCGCCATCATTCGGATGGGGGTACGGATATTCTCTGACGGGCGTAATCCCAAGGACAGCACCTCCCTAGCTGTTACTAGACGGCTTGCGCGCCAGATGCGTCGGCGGCGAGACCGATTACTTAAACGCAAAGAACGGATGGTTTCTGCGCTAGTGCGGCTGGGTTTTTTCTCAAAAGATGAGGAGCTGCGTAAGGCGTTGCAGTAAAGTGCGTCAATGAACCTGGAACAAAAACCAGTCAGGCCAGTGCAATAAAAGTAATGTGATCAACCATGTGCGGTCGGATCAATTCATTCACTGATTTCCTAAATATTGTGAATGTACGGCGCTTCGTTTCGATGGTTGAGAGTCGATCCCATTCGCCCCACGGTGGGGTCGAGCCAGTTATATATGTGCAAATCAGATTCCTGCCTTTCATTCCCGAAAACTTAATAGGGTGACTACATTCTGAGATGGCCGATCCCGCCACTGAATTCCAATTTTCTCGAAGATGGTTAAGCAAACTAAGTAGCTGTTCCCGACAAGGTCTGACCTTTTTTTCGAAAGACCAAGGCAAATACATAGGGCTATAGAGTGGTCCAATGGCATAGGTGGACATCGTTTCGACGGAATAGAAGTCTCTTTGGTCTGACTCGGTCAAGTGAAAGCAACCGTTTTTTGCCGCCCATAACTTGGTTCTCATCCATTGGTTATATTTGGCGACGTCGCTGGAGTAAACCCACCCATTTAAAATTAATGGGCTTGGTGGATTTCGTGGATTGCATTCATTTTTTATTGAGAAATTGACCAACCCTTTATAAATCCTCAGCCACTCCAATGGTTCTGGGCAGACGTAGATCATAATTAACTAAGCGTTTCCGCCCGTCTTAGCCAGCAATTTTGCAGTTGTGGCGTCGTGATTAAGTCCTTCCTCGAAGCCTTTCTCGTATGCATATCGCTGTACGAGGGTTATCAGCTTTGCCAGCCTAGCATCGAAGCATTTGTCCCCAGCGTCATAGTTCATTGCGTTATCAAATACTTGCGACCAATCAATATGAATGGAATCGTCATCTAGATAAGCCCATTCGGTCATGTTACTCCTCCAAGTTTTTGGGAAATTCTGAAAACCAAATATTTTTTGGATGCTTGCGTGGTCACCATGGGCTTGCGTAGAAATACGGGTTTTTCCCTTTGCAAGTGGCAGCACCAATAACAATGTCCGTGATGCAACCGTTACCTCCTTTTAATACCCGAACATTTTTGCGTTGCTATCAAGGAAGCCGATCACTCAAGAGTAACTCGACGCCCGGTGCGGGTTGGACTGAACCAGCGAGGAGTGGCTGTGAAGATTAAGGTTGCTTGCAGGGCCCTTACCCACTCCTCCAGTAACGACTCTGCCCCCCCCTTAGCCTGCCTCCTCGCCCTGGGGAAAGTATTTCGCGTTGTCAACGTATTCCCGCATCATCATGCTCATGCCATCAATCAGCCGTCGCATCGTGAAGATGAAATTCGGCAGGTTCAGCCCAAACGGGTAGTAGGTAACATGACTGCCAAACACCCCCGCGCTGCCATCGTCCCAGCGCATTCCCGAAAAATTCACCATAAATGACTTAGCGCTTACCTGCGCAATGAATGTATCCAGATCGGCTTCCGGCAGGTCGTTTTTCATCAAGTAGCAGCCGAATATCCGCAGGCAGGCGAGTTCTGGATAACACTTGATTCTGAGATTGCAACCCGTCCTCTGCACCGAGATTTCTTCGTCGATCAATACGGCCTCGTAGCCGGCGTCCTGCAACCTTGAGCACAGCAATTCAAGCGTTACATCTTCTTTCGCAATTTCTTTCGACATCAATTGCTCCATGGGAATTGTTTTCTGGATCGACTTGTTGGGAAATTCCAGTATGCGTGCAGACCCCGTCATTCAGTCACCCTTCACATCTGGCGCCGGGCTGTCACCGAGCGCGGCAAACTTTGCAGCCATGGTCGGGTTGCCCCGCGTCAGCCGCTTGATCGTCACGTCCTGAGCTTTGTCGTTAGCAAGACGCAGGTTTCTGTCGGCACCCACCAGTGCGTCGCGCGTCTTCTGCAAGTGATCAATCGACTTGTCGATCTCCTCGACCGCAGTCTGAAAACGCTTGGAGGCAAGTTCGTAGTTCTTGCCGAACGCGGACTTGAACGCATCGAGCTCGCTCTCAAAATTGGTGATGTCGACGTTTTGCGCCTTGACCAGTGCAAGCTCGGACTTGTACTGGAGCGCATTCATCGAAGCGTTACGCAATAGCGTGATAATCGGGATGAAAAACTGCGGCCTCACCACATACATTTTCGGATAGCGGTGAAATACGTCGACAATACCGGTGTTGTAGAGCTCGTTGTCCGGCTCGAGCAGTGAAACCAGTACCGCGTATTCACAGCCCTTTTCGAGCCGGTCCTTGTCCAGTTCCTTCAGGAAATCCTCGTTCCTGCCCCGGTTTGAGGAACCGTCGGACTCGTTCTTCATTTCGAACATGATGGAGACGATCTCGGTGCCGGACTCGTCATGATCCCGGAAAATAAAGTCGCCCTTGCTGCCCCCCCGCGCATTGTTATCCTTCTCGAAATAGGCTCGGGGAAAGGCTGTTGCCCGTATGCGGTTGAATTCGGTCTCGCAATGCTGCTCAAGGGTCTCGCCCACCATCTTGGTCGACAGGCGGGCCTTGAGATCACGCAGACGCTCAATCGCCTCGTCGCGATCCCTGATCTGAACCTCGAATTTTTCCTGCAAAGCCTTTTCCGCGAGCTGCTTTTCGAGCTTGAGCTGGTTGAAACCGTTCAGGAGCTGGTCGCGCTCTTTCACGACCGCAGCGACAGCTTCGTTCAGCGCCAGTTTCTGGGAGACGCCGGCGGCGTCCAGCCGTGACTTGAGCTCCTGGCGTGTTTGCTCGAGCTGGGCAGCTAACGCGTCACGCTCGCGCTCCGCCCCCTGCTGCGCCTGAGTGACTGCAAGTTGCCGGGCAACCGCTTCGGCATCAAGCTTCGCCCGAAGCTCCTGGATCTGAGCGTCCTTGTTGGCCGCCACCGTGGTAGCGGTCATCTCAACGGCAATCTTTTTTTCTCGCTCGGCGTATTCCAGCCGCTCATGCAGCTGCTGCTCGAACTCAGCATCACGCACTTGCTTGAGAATGTCTGCATAACCGGTCTCATCGATTTTGAAGGCCTTGCTGCAGTGAGGACATTTGATTTCGTTCACCTTGCACTCCCTTGAACATTCTGGCCCCTTATCGGGCCAAAAAATTAGTCATAAATCAACCGTATGATTGCCAGACTAAGCGATTGCAGGCTCAAAAGGTGAGCCTGCTGAGCTGCCCTGCTGGAGGCGCTCCCACGGCAACTCGAGATCGTCCCTGCCGAAGTGGCCGTAGGCCGCAGTCGGGTAATAGATCGGTCGCTGGAGGTCGAGGCTTCGGATGATTCCTGCGGGGGTGAGGTCGAATTCCCGGTGCAATGCCTCGGCGATCTCAGCGCAGCATGATTAATTGCGGAACGGCATCGGCGCCGACCCAGACGATGGCGCGCAGGCCATGTTCACGGATCAATCTCGCCAGTTCGGCATGATCACGCGCGTTGGCAGCTTCAGACTGGACGGCTCCGTGAGGGTTGTAGGCGGTCAGGAACGCGCCGCAATAGACGCTGTTTTCAGCGAACAACGCTCCTAGGCGATCTGAGTGCTGACCGTTGGTCAGAACTATGTCTTGTGCAGAGTGGCCGATTCGATAGTCCGTAGCCTGGTAGA
>JAURLY010000173.1 GCA_030830945.1 Gammaproteobacteria bacterium
CCTGCGGCAGGATATGCAAAATTTTCTGATCAGCAGGAATAGCCACTGCCTGGGCAGCATCTATCACCCGCTCTACATCCAGCTCATAAACTTCCCGGTCGCGTATGGCGACGATGCCGTGAGAATTCATGCTGCGAATATGATTACCGGCAATGCCTACATACACAGAGTGTATGTTGCAGCCCGCCATCAACTCAGCCTCTTCAACTGCGCGCTGAATGCTCTGCACTGTGGATTCAATATTGACCACAACGCCTTTTTTGAGTCCCGTCGAGCGGTGAGAACCGATACCAACTATTTCCAGTTCTCCATCCTCGCCAAGCTCTCCGACAATGGCGACGACCTTGGACGTTCCAATGTCCAAACCTACGATTAAGTTGCCTTCTGTGGATGCACTCATTGTTCTATACCTAAGTAGCTATACCGGGTTGTTTGTTTTAGTTGAAGATGGATTTCTTGCTGGCTCATCCCCATTCGCCATTTGTTTTTCTTCCTGGATACGGCGTGCACGAATTGCCACACCGTTGTCATACCGGGCATCAATTTCACCGATTGTTTGTCGCTCCTCTGAGGGAAGTCGACGCCACGCGGCCAGCGCATGGCGAACTCTTTTTAAATGGTCACTGCGGCCCAGATCTATTTCGAGGCCCGACTCCCAAACCATAATCCAGCCTCCAGAAGCATCCTGAGCAAGCATTTCAACGCTCTCACCGGATACAAGAACAGCACTGTTTAACAAGTGATATATATCGATTGCCTCGCGCGCACCTGTCTCGGCATCGACGCCCCGCAGGTTGGAGCTAAGCAGAGGCAACCCGGAAATCTCCTCATGAATGGGAGATTCAATGAATTCCCCCAGCGAACTGATGTAGCCTTGATCATTCCACTGGGCTACCGGCCTTTCTTCCTTAACCTGAACAACCAAGGAGTCCGGGTATATACGTTTGATTTCAGCGTCTTCTACCCAGGGCACCTGCCGGATTTCGGCTCGTAGCTTTTTAATATCGATAGAGAAAAGATCGCCATCGAGATTTTCCGTTATCGCTTTATGCACGGCACTCTGGTCCAGCCAGTTAAACTCACCTTCAAGAACCACGTTCTCAACCGGCCAGTTCAATTTAGGCAAGAGCCAATAGATCCCGAAGCCTGATAAGCCAACAACTGTTATAAAGAACATAGCCGTCATGGTGTTTTTAAAGATCGCCGAAATATCCACGCGGTTGTTTCTTTGGCTTACCCGAGAACGCGAAGCTCCTCGACTTCTTGCCTTGACTGCTCTGGAAGCGCTCATCTCCTCACCTCCATAGATGTTTCCAAAATTTTGACGACCATCTGACTAAAACTAAGTCCGGCAACTTTGGCCGACATGGGGACCAGGCTGTGTGAAGTCATTCCCGGTGCAATATTGACCTCCAGTAACATGAGTTCATCATGCTCATCCATCATCAGATCAATGCGAGCCCAGCCATTGCATCCAAGTATGTTGTAGGCCTCCATGCTTACTCTTTGCATTTCTTTAATGAGTGATTCATCGACTTGGGCGGGACAAACGTACTCAGTATTGTCAGAAAGATACTTTGCTTCGTAATCGTAAAATTCATGGCTGCTGGCAATCTCTACTGGGGGGTAAGCCCTGTCGCCAATGACAGGAACGGTAAACTCTCGCCCGGGCAACCAGTGTTCGGCGATGACTATGCTGTCGTGAGTTGCCGCATCCACATAGGCTGCCTGAAGGCCTTCAGGGGTAGTGGCAATAGCCATTCCAAGGCTAGACCCTTCATTGGCTGGCTTCACCATGACCTTTCCACCCAGCTTTTCGATCGTTTCGCCCCATTCGGTATCTGGTCCCAGCAGCTCAAAAGCTGCTGTTGGCAAATCAGCACCGCGCCACATTAATTTGGTTCGATATTTATCCATGGCCAGAGCTGATGCAGCAACGCCACTGCCGGTATATGGAATTCCAAGTGCTTCCAGAAGGCTCTGCATACGCCCATCTTCCCCGCCAGGACCATGCAACACGAGGAATGCCCTATTGATTTTGGACGAACGAATTTGATCCACAGCGTCTGCACCGATATCTAACTTAACGGCATCAACGCCTGCATCGAGCAATCCAGCCAGGACAGCCTCTCCACTCTGGAGTGAAATCTGGCGCTCCGATGACATTCCGCCACAAAGCACCCCGACCCGGCCAAACCTGCTCATATCCTGACCAGTCATTAGCGCAACTCCCTTTCTTTCAAGGCTCGTGCCAACTGACTGACATTACCTGCACCCTGCGTAATCACCAGATCACCTGCCTTTACCAGATCAGCCACCAGGTCAGGAACGTCTTCAATATTCCTAACAAACAGGGGATCAACCAACCCGCGTTGACGAATGCTATGGCATAACTGGCGCGAATCTGCACCAGCAATAGGTTCCTCACCAGCGGAATAGACGGAAGTCACGATCAGTACGTCTGTAGTGGAGAGCACACTGACAAAGTCATCGTATAAATCCCGCGTCCGCGTATACCTGTGAGGCTGGAAGATCATGACCAGACGTTTTTCTGGGAAACCACCTCTTATGGCCGCGATGGTCGCAGCAACTTCCTTCGGGTGATGACCGTAGTCATCAACCAGCATGGCCGTGCCCTCTGCCACCGGGAAATCACCCTGAATTTCAAACCTTCTCCCCACTCCACCAAACGCCACAAGGCCGGCAATAATATGCTCGTCGGAAACCCCTTCATCTGTGGCAATAGCAACCGCCGCTGTCGCATTTAGCACGTTGTGCACACCGGGAATTTGTATATCAGCCTCGATATCGGGCAAATCCCCCGGTCGAGAAATTTTGAGCCAGGTACTGTTGCCACTTTGCTTGTAATCGAGCACACGGAAATCAGCACCTTCTGAAAAACCATAAGTCAGCAGGGGACGATTCACCCTTGGCATAATTTCTGCCAAATCCGGATCGTCAAGACAGATAACTGCCAATCCGTAAAATGGCAAGTTGTGAAGAAAGTCTACGAACGTAGCTTGCAGCTTGCCGAAATCACCACCATAGGTATCCATGTGATCCGCATCAATATTGGTCACAATGGCGGCCATCGGCTGAAGATGTAAAAAGGAGGCATCTGATTCATCTGCCTCGGCGACAAGATATCGGCTTTCACCCAAACCGGCATTGGAACCTGAGGCCTTTACCAGCCCCCCGACCACATAGGTTGGGTCTCGACCGGCTTCTGTCAGAATCGAGGCAATAAGACTGGTAGTGGTGGTCTTGCCATGGGTTCCAGCGACAGCTATGCCATGGCGGTAACGCATCAGTTCGGCCAACATTTCTGCCCTTGGCACTATAGGAATTCGTAATTCCTTGGCCCGGACATACTCAGGATTTTCATGATCAATGGCGCTACTGACAACAACCACATCCACGTCTATAACATTTTCTGCTGCATGTCCTTCATAAACGCGAATACCTGCTTGCTGCAGGCGATCGGTAGTCGATGACAACCGCTGATCCGAACCTGAAATGAGATAATTCTGGTTATTTAAAACTTCTGCAATACCGCACATACCGGTACCGCCAATACCGATAAAATGGATGCGCTTGATTCGACGCATCTCAGGGATATGAATAGGTCCGCTAGGCGACATGTGTCAACTCCTCACACTGTTTCAGAATTTGCTGTGCGGAATTTCTAATTCCTTTGGTACGTGCTTTTTTAGACATCTGAACCAAGCGATCCCGATCCTGTAGCAGCTGGGTTAACAGCAAACCAAATCGAACAGGATCCTGCTCACTTTGCTGATAGAGCAAAGCGGCATTCACTGACACCAGCCAGTTGGCGTTGGCGGTTTGGTGATCATCAATTGCATAGGGAAAAGGCACAAACAGCGCTGGCAATCCAGCTACCGCTATTTCAGAAACAGTCATCGCACCAGAACGACAAATCACTAAATCTGCCTGCGAATATGCAGCTGGCATGTCATCAATAAATGGACGAATATCTGCTGCGACACCCAGATCGGCATAAC
>JAURLY010000174.1 GCA_030830945.1 Gammaproteobacteria bacterium
GATTTGTAGACCAGTACCAAATCTGGCGTAAAGACCGAAAACGTGCCATTCCAGAAGCTCATTATGGCCACAAGGGTATCTACCTAAATCTGGGCTACGGATCGCGTGGATACACTTATGCACCTATATGCGCTGAACTACTTGCGGCAAAAATTGCCCAAGAACCAGAGCCGCTGCCAAATTCCATCAGCAAGGCTTTGCACCCTGCACGTTTTTTGGTTCGGGCACTAGGACGTAATAAAGACATAGGCACTTTTCTGGAGGATTAAATGCTAAATATCAGACTTGATGAATCAACCGGAATAGCATCCCTGACACCCGAAGGAAAGCTTAAAAAAAGTGACTTCGATGCAGCTTCTGCAAAGATAGACCCCTACATTGAGCAGCAAGGCCAACTTAATGGCCTGCTTATCGAGACCAAGACTTTTCCTGGATGGGACTCATTTGGTGCGCTTGTTTCGCACCTGCGTTTTGTGAGAGATCATCACCGCGAAATTAAACGTGTGGCCCTTGCGACTGATTCATCCATTGGCGCTCTGGCAGAAACCATTGGCAAACACTTTGTATCTGCCGAAGTAGGAACTTTTGGCTTCGATGAGAATGATCAGGCAAAACGTTGGCTTACAAATTAGACAGCGAGTAACTAAGTAGAACGCCTTTGTAAGGAGGATCTTCTGACTCAAGAGGCGTCACCTTCTCCTGACTGTGTTCCCATCCCAGAGCCACCATTCTTTTACTAAAGCGGGCATGATGACGCCTGCCGGGGTCTATCATTACGGCCTCGCAGCCGGGGTTGGCGTGGCGGTGGATAAACTGAGACAGCAGGTCTGCACCTGTCTGCTCATAAAGTAGATCGGAACCAATAATCAGATCGAACTTACCCATACCCTGATAGTCATCTTCCCAGTTTGTACGTAGGAAAGGCACGGGCTTCAGGTCATTGAGTTGAGCATTTAGATCGAGAAAGCGCCCGGTCTGAGGGTGGCAGTCGGTGGCGGTAATGTCTGCCCCCCTGGCTTTCAACAGTAAACTGGCAAGCCCGATCCCGCAGCCGACCTCCAGAACCCGTTTGCCCTGGATATCCAACTCTTCCACTGCCCGTGCCAGCACGTGCTCAGACGGCCATAACACACCAAACAGGGACCACTGTGCCGAGGATATACCCATGGATTCGGCTTCGCCCAGGGGGTCATAAAATTCCTGTTTATCCCTGAGGGATCGGAGATGAATATCCAGAGTTTTAAACTCCAGAGTCTTATACTTCAGACGAACTTCAGTCATGGGTTGCTCTCTTGGTGAGTTTGCGCAACCAGTCTTAATGACCTGCTCGCTGAGCGGGAGTTTTCAGTATAGGCGAATTATTTAGAAATAGGTTTATGGATCCCCGCCTTCGCGGGGATGACGTCTTAATTTGCGCGAGGAAGACGGGTTAATTTGCTCTGGGATGGCAGATTAAATGAAACAGGTAGCGCAGCCGTAGATTAAGTCTTCGGCAGTGTCACTCCTCTTTGCCCCTGGTATTTACCACCTCTATCCTTGTACGAGGTCTCACACATTTCATCAGACTCGAAGAACAACATCTGCGCCACACCTTCATTGGCATAGATTTTTGCCGGCAAGGTGGTGGTGTTGGAGAATTCGAGGGTGACCTGCCCTTCCCACTCGGGTTCTAGCGGTGTGACGTTGACGATAATGCCGCAGCGCGCATAGGTAGATTTACCCAAGCAAATTGTCAGCACGGAGCGCGGAATGCGGAAATACTCAACGGTTCGAGCCAGTGCAAATGAGTTGGGCGGGATAATGCAGCAATCGCCTTTGTAATCAACAAAGCTGTTGGGATCGAAGTTCTTGGGATCGATGGTGGCGGAGCTAACATTAGTGAATATCTTGAACTCATCGGAACAGCGCACGTCGTAACCGTAGCTAGAAGTGCCATAAGAGACGATTTTTTCGCCATTAGCTTCACGACACTGACCTGGCTCGAATGGCTCGATCATTCCCATTTCGTCTACCATTCGACGAATCCACTTGTCAGATTTAATACTCATTCTAGATTTTCTCTATATCTAATTGTTTTTATTGATATTCTATGACTATTTCGGGTCCTTTCAGGCCCTCACCAGATTCCAGTTGTTGTAACACTTTTTCAGCGATTTGACGGTAGGCGGCAGCCACTTCTCCATCGGGATTTTTAACCGGAGTGGGTATCCCATCGTCCAAATCTTCACGAATATGGATATCCAGCGGTAAAGAGCCTAATACAGTGGTCTGGTATTTAGCTGCAACACGGTCTGCCCCACCAGCGCCGAATATGTGTTCCGAGTGACCGCAATTGGAACAAATATGAACAGCCATATTTTCCACCAGCCCAAAGACTGGAATAGAGACCTTGCGGAACATTTCAATACCCTTAACCGCGTCGAGCAAGGCGATATCCTGCGGCGTAGTTACAACGACTGCTCCGTCAACGGCAGCTTTTTGTGCCAGGGTTAACTGGATATCACCTGTTCCTGGCGGCATATCAACAACAAGGACATCAAGCTCGTGCCACAAGGTCTGTTCTAATATCTGTACCAGCGCACCACTGGCCATTGGACCTCGCCATACCATCGGGGTGTCATCTGTCGTCAAAACCCCCATAGACATTAGCTGCAAGCCATGCGCCTCCAACGGCACAAGACGATTGCCCTGGCTAACCTGTGGACGGACCCCCTCTTTCACCCCAAGCATCGATGGGATACTGGGGCCATAGATATCAGCATCTAAGATGCCAACGTTCTTGCCTAGCGCCTTCATAGCCAAAGCCAAATTAACCGCAGTTGAGGACTTGCCTACGCCACCTTTACCTGAGGCAACGGCAATAATGTGCTTAACCCCGGAATTGGAGTTAGATTGAGTTTGACTCATAAAGAAACCATATTACGAAGGATCAGAATTATACGCCGAGTGTGGTGAGGAATTTAACCCGATAAGCCAAAATCAAACGACTAATACGAGCAATATCGCACCGAGAAGTAAACGATAAATGACAAAGGGCATAAAACCGACACGTTCAATTAACTTTAAAAAGTACTTGATGCAAAGATAGGCAGAAATGGCGGAGACGGAAATCCCGATGAGCAGTGTGTCCCAGGGAAATTGTTGCATGGCGAACAAATCCAGCGACTTCCACATAGCGCTGAGTAAAATCACGGGAATCGCCATTAAGAAAGAGAACTCCGCTGCGCTGGTTCTGCGCAAGCCCAGCAATAAAGCCATTGTCATAGTTATTCCAGAGCGGGAGGTGCCGGGGATTAATGCTGTTGCCTGTGCCAGACCAATTATCAACACGAACAGCCAGGTTAAGTCTTCCAGCCCTCTGTCTCGATGCTGGGTCTTGTCTGCCAAAGCGAGCAGCAATGCGCCCATTACCGTTGTAGCCGCGATAACACGTGCCGAGCGAAGATTTTCCTCAATAAAGTCGCCCAGTATCAATCCCGCCAGCGCAGCCGGGATTGTCGCCAGAACCAACATCCAGGCCAGGCGACCTGACTCAGTCCAATTACCACCAAGGGATTGCATGCCTCCGACAACCAGAGAGCCTACTTTCTGGCGGAAGTACCAGATAACAGCCATCAGTGAGCCCAGATGGACGGCCACATCAAAAGCCAGGCCCTGATCATCCCAATCGAGAATCTCGGAAGGTAGAATCAGATGGGCGGAGCTGGATATAGGTAAAAATTCAGTTAGTCCCTGAATAAGTGCGAGCAAAAAGGCTTGCCACCAATCAATCATGCTTTGTTCCCTTGCTGCTCAAGGGTTTTCCAGGCATTTTCCCGGCGCAAATAAGCGGGTTCGGCGCCTACTGCTGGCAAGCCTGTATTTCCCGCCGATAGTTGTTTTTCCGCCAGCGAGAGTACTGATGAGGCTCTAATGCAGGCTTCCGCATTAAGATATCCGGCATCTAGCCCGGAAAAAGCTGGCAAGGCAAAAGCGCTACCCATCATGGCGACTTGGGAGCCTGAACATGGCGAATAATCTGCTTCGCCAACGAGCTGGTCTGGTGAAGTTCGTACAAGCTGCCCCTGACTCAATTTGAAACTGGCGCAGTAGATTTCACCCATGCGTGCGTCGAGCGCGACCTCAATATGCTCACAGCCCTGAATAGAACCCAGTTCCGTCTGCGCCATAGCTTCCAGTGAGGAAATAGCATAAAGCGGGATTTTTAAGGCAAAAGATAACCCCTGGGCGAAGCTGAAGCCGATTCGCAACCCCGTAAACGAGCCGGGGCCTGCACCAACAGCAATGGCGGTAATATCCTTCTGCCGGGCATCTGACTCGGAGAGCAGTTGTCGATACATGGGCTTAAGTTGGCGGGCGTGCTGACGGGCCTCGTCGGTAAAACATTCCTCGATGTTGCCGCCCTCACCCAAGGCAACTGAACAGGCTTTGTCAGAACAATCTATCGCTAGAATCATTTGCTGCCCTGACTAAACCACGGCATCAAGGTATTTGGCCGCAATCGTTTCCAGCGCATCAATGTGGATTTCTGATGCATTTAGACAGGGAATTAACCGGAACTCTTCACCACCATTTTCGAGAAAAATCTCGCGATTTTGTTCACCGATTTCTTCAATGGTCTCAAGACAATCTACCGCAAATGCAGGGCAAACAACGTCCAGACGTTTGACACCTGAGCGAGCCAGCTCTTCGACGGTTGCGTCTGTGTATGGCTTCACCCACTCCGCTTTCCCAAATCGGCTTTGAAAACTCATGTTGTACTGATCTTCTGACAAGCCGAGCGCATCGATGGTCGCCCCTGTAGTACATTGGCAGTGACCAACATAAGGATCACCTTTTTTCCCGTGGAACTCCGGCACCCCATGATAGGAAAACAGTAGTTTCTCTGGCCGGCCATTGGCTTCCCAAAAGGCTCTGATCGAAGTCGACAACGCCTGGATATAGGCAGGTTCATAAAAATAGCCATTGATAATCTGCAACCCGGGAAGTGCTCGATGACTATTGGTATAGCGAGCGATTTGGTCATATATGGGTGCTATCGTCGAGCAGGAATATTGAGGATACATGGGCAACACGACTATGCGCCGATGTCCGGATTCATAAAGCTCATCCAAAACGGTGTCAATTGATGGGCTGCCGTAGGTCATGGCATATCGCACAGAAGGTGGACTTTGCAGATATCTCTGTTGAAAGCGCGCCTGTAACTTTTCCACCTGATCCTCGGTGTAATAGCGCAGTGGAGAGCCGCGCTCTGTCCAGATAAGACGATAGGCTTCGGCGACTTTTTTAGGCCTAAACGGCAGAATAAAGAGGTTGAGAATCATCCACCAGATAGGCCGGGGAATTTCCACCACCCGGCGATCACTCAGGAATTCGCGAAGGAATTTCCTGACAGCCCCGGGTGTACAGTCTTCCGGCGTGCCAAGATTAACGAGAACGAGCGCAGCAGGTTGGCGTTGCCCTTTCATGTCAACTTGCAGCCCTAGGGCTGCAGAGCCCCAGCTATTTGAGCAGCAATATCGTCGACAGACCCCACACCACTAATCTTGTGATATTTGGGAGCCCGCTCGCCGGATTCGGCAAATTGCTGGTAAAAGTTAATCAGCGGGGAAGTTTGTTCGTGATAGACCGCCAGTCGTTTTTGTACCGTCTCTTCCTTGTCATCGTCGCGCTGAACCAGCGGTTCGCCGGTGACATCATCCTGACCTTCAACTTTGGGCGGGTTGTATTTAATGTGATAAACACGACCACTTCCAGGGTGAGACCGACGACCACTCATCCGATCGACAATCTCTGAGTCTGGCACGCTAATTTCGACAACGTGGTCTATTTCAACCCCCGCATCTTTAAGCGCTTGGGCCTGGGGAATGGTGCGCGGGAAGCCATCAAAAAGAAAACCCGATGCGCAGTCAGATTCCGAGATGCGTTCTTTTACCAGCTTAATGATGAGTTCGTCCGAGACAAGCGCACCCAAATCCATGACAGCCTTGAGCTGTTGACCTAATTCAGAACCTGATTTCACCGCAGCACGAAGCATGTCGCCTGTGGAAATCTGTGGAATTTGAAAGCTTTCGCAAATTTTTTGGGCTTGGGTGCCTTTTCCAGCCCCGGGAGGACCAAGAAGGATGAGTCTCATTGGTTTTTGTCTCTTTCTGGTTAGTTTACCTGACCTGGTCTTTACTACCACCAGTTATCTTTACTGGCACTAGCTACAGTCATTTGGGTCAAAAAGGCGCGCTAGACTACACAGGAATGCGGATTGCCTCAACCTTCTTTTTCCAGCGCCTGTTTTGCCTTTTGCCACTGATCTTCGAGTTCTTCGCTGTTCATAGACTTTAGCTTTTCTGAACTTGTCTCCGATTCCATATAACGAAATCTCTGTTCAAACTTGAGGTTTGCACGCCGCAATGCTGTTTCGCTGTCATGGCCCATTTTTCGAACCAGATTTACGCAGGTAAACAAC
>JAURLY010000175.1 GCA_030830945.1 Gammaproteobacteria bacterium
CGGGCGCTTTTTTCGTTATATTTTCTGCGGCTTAATTCTCGTTTGGTATAAGCCTGACCAGAACACCCGGAGTCACAGCGGACAAGCGAGTACCCACATGCCCTCCGGTAGGGTTTTGAATCAAGGCATATATATAGCCATCAGGACTCTGCATAACCTCTCGGGTTCGGCCGAATTGATTGAACAGCACTTCTTGCTCTACCACTTCACGCCCATGGATCTCTAATCGACGTAATTGCTGTCCAGCCAGACCTGAAACAAAGAGACTTCTATCCCACTGGGGATAGATCTCCCCATCCACACTAAGGAAACTGATTCCACTTGGAGCAATAGTCGGAGTGTAATGAGCTATTGGCTCTTCCATGCCCGGCGCACTACTGGTTTCGATTCCCGGCTGGAGACCATTGGAAATAACTGCCCAGCCATAGTTTTTACCCGGCTCGATAATATTTATCTCGTCTCCACCTGTAGGGCCATGCTCAGATTCCCACATTAGACCGGTTTCTGGATCCCAGGCCAGACCCTGCGGGTTTCTATGTCCATAGCTCCAGATAGAGGCCAGAGCTCCTTCAACATCAACAAAAGGATTATCTTCGGGAACGGACCCATCCTTGTAAAACCGATGGATTTTCCCATTCGGGCTGGACAAATCCTGTGCGTACTCGCTTTGACCACGATCGCCCAAGGAGAAAAAAAGATGACCCTCATCATCAAACAGGAATCGAGAACCAAAATGTGCACCACTGGTGGTATACATATCTTCCGCCGCACGGAATAGCACCTCTTCATCCACCCATTCATTACTACTATTTATACGCCCCCGCATAGCAACAGTATTCATCGGAGGATTCATTGGCCGACCGCGTCTATCGAGCTCGGGCTCCTCAGGCGCCACATAGCCTGGCATTACTTCAACATAGGAAACGTACACCCAGCCGTTATTCTCGTAATCTGGATCTACAGCAACGTCAAGATACCCACCATCCTGAACAACATAGGCTTCAGGCATTCCACTGACAGGCTCAGAGAGCAAATTATTATCTGCATCAATAATGCGAAGATAGCCGGTTCTCTCAGTTACCAGCTTGCGGCCATCGGGCAGAAAATCCAACGCCCAGGGAACATCCAAACCACTTACCAAAAGCTCAATAGTGAAAGATTGCTTGTCGCTATTGATTTCCACGCCATCTAGTGACGGAACAAAAGGCGGGCTTTCAGCTAGCCGAGCCGCACCATCACGTAAGAAAACCAGCATCTGTCGAGTCTGATTTTCGCTCAGGATCCCACTAAAGGGAGGCATCCCTACTTCCGGCATTCCTCCCTGAATAATTTCTACAAGTTGCTCATCTGTGCGCTCATTAAAAATACGCTCGTCAAATAAGGTTTTTGCCCGCCCCCCAGAGAGATCAACTCCGTGACAGCTGGAACAGTTCGTTGCAAAAAGAAATTTGTAATCACGCGTCCAGCCGGGAAGACGCTCGACAGCAAGATCGATTGCACTTGGCTCTGCTTGGACAGCATCTGGTTCTTCGAATATCTCAGCGGGAGCTTCTTCGCTCACATCTGTTGACTCTGTACAGGCCACCAGCGTAAATAACACAGCAAAGCACACCATTTTTCCTGCAAAATTGAAGTTTTTCATAAACTAAAAATCGTCTTTATTTTCTTGATTAACCAGCAATAGCCAGCCCAAATAAATTTTCCCAAAGAAGGTGTGTGCCGGTTAAG
The DNA here is from genome assembly GCA_030830945.1 of Gammaproteobacteria bacterium. Classification (GTDB taxonomy): domain Bacteria; phylum Pseudomonadota; class Gammaproteobacteria; order Pseudomonadales; family GM7GCV1; genus GM7GCV1. The sequence goes on from JAURLY010000175.1 coordinate 1,729, forward strand.
GTAAGTCGTGTTTTGATTTTCACTCAACCCACCTATCAACCATAGTTACCACAAGGTAACCCCAATAAAAAAGGGCCTAGACACCTCTTCATATCTAGGCCCAATCTTATGTATTTTTACCAGCTCTATTTAGCTAGCATTCACCTACACCATTACTGCCGGTTATAGACCAGGGTATAGGCGACATTTTCTGCTGGCCAGTTATGCTGGATGGTAATGTAAAGCGTGTCACCATCCGGGGAAAGCATCCACTCTTCACGGGTATTGACCATCACGTTCCCGGGCATTCCACCCCATGGCTTCTCAATTTCAATGACAAGCTTGTTGTCTTCCCAGCTTGCAGTCATGTCCTGCTCGGTCAAGCCTGTGTTACCCACAGTGACTGTCCGTTCTTGACCATCGGCAATATAGACCGCGGGAACCGCATAGCGGGTCGTTACACGAGTGCGATTGTTGTAATAAAAAGCACTAGCGATAGCACCTTCGAAAACAGAGACCGTGTTGCCATCTTGCTCAACTCTCAAATCAGTTTGGGGAACCGGTTGAGGACTTCCTCCATGACCATAGCGATAAAGCTCACTGAGTGCAGGCTCACTACGATCGGTATCAGGTTCCCAGGAACCACTGAAGTCCGGCTGAGCGAAAGCAACCATAGGCGCCATCACAAAACCGAGAACTGTTAATAATATTTTTTTCATGTGTCTATTCTCCATTCTACCGGTCGCGATTACGCTTCCTGGGTACCATAAATTTGCACGCCAATGTCGTTTGCAATCGAGCGAATGTTGCTCTGCGCCTGTATGTATTTTTCGTCCCGATCCAAAAATTCGATCAAGAAAAATACTTCCGGGCCAGAAAGCCGACTGGCTCTTGCAAGCATGGTTGCATAGTCCACCAGACCCGTACCCTGTACCGCCCAGTTAATACCAGCGAGCATCTCATCCCAGACCAGATCTTTGGCATGGACATAAGTAATATGATCACCGAGCAAGTCAAACGTGGTGTTAAGCAACTCGGTCATACGAAACGCAAAGCCGGGATAGACAAAATTGGTCACATCCAAACCAACGCCGATACGCGGATCACCTACATCTTCGATTAAACGCTTGTGCGCCCAGGGATTGTTGACGCTCTCGGAGTTCACGGCCTCTATAGGAATCTGCACATCAATACCGGCTGTATCTGCACAAATACTCTTCAGGGCAGCAACTGACTGCTGCCAGGCATCCTTACTCCAGTTCTGGGGATGGGCTGCATCACGACTTGGGTGCAGACTGCCCGCATGAGTCAAAACCAGCTTGCAATCCATTTCGGCAGCGGCATGAATCGTCTCGACAATATGACGACGAGAGGCAGCACCCGCTTCACCCGGGGCAATAACATTTCCGGCAGCGTGAATACCATAAAAAACCATGTCGTTTTCTTTGAGGCTTTGCTTGAGATTTCGGCTCTCAGAATCGGACAATTTTCGACTAAGCCAGTGATTGGACCAGGTTTCACAGGCTGTCCAGCCAGCCTTTTTCCAGGCTTTAAACGTACTGTCGTAATCAATACCAGGATCATTGCGAAGTGTTTTGTTGGAACTGGACAGTCTAAGTACAGA
>JAURLY010000016.1 GCA_030830945.1 Gammaproteobacteria bacterium
AAACTCTGGCCAACGCGGTATTGGGGTAGAAATCATCCGGGGCGATCAACAACTGGAGGACTACTTCTCTGCTCATGCAGATCAGGTAATTTTGCTGCAAGAATACGTTGACGGGTTGGAATTTGGGGTGTTCTACATGCGCGAGCCAGATCAAGCGCACGGACGCATCTTTTCCATCAATCAAAAACTGTTTCCCTCAGTTACAGGTAACGGCAAAGACTCATTGGAAAAACTGATCCTAAATGATCCTCGGCAACACTACATGGCCGAATACCTGCTTGAACTTCACAAGGGGCGTTTGCATCATGTTCCCGATCCAGGCCAGACCATTCTATTGGTAGTAATTGGTAGCCATTGCCGCGGGTCTGTTTTTACCGAAGCTTCAGAGCATATTACCCAGCCACTGCAGCAGCAGATCGATATCATCAGCAAAGCTATTCCGGGCTACTTTTTTGGTCGCTACGACCTACGCGTTCCCTCTGAAGATGATCTCAGGGCAGGTAAAAATCTAAAAATACTGGAAGCGAACGGTGTGAGTTCGGAGTCAGCCAACATCTACGACCCTGCCTACGGTCTGTTCGATGCCTATAGGACCATGTTCAAGCAATGGCAAACTGCCTTTCGAATTGGCGCCAAAAACCGCGCAAAAGGGCATCAGCCAGCGTCAATCAGGCAAGTACTTGATAATTGGTCCCGAATTAACCAGGGATAATCCTGCTGGCAAGAATGAAAGGGAATATTCTAGAAACAATTTTGTCTTAGCAGAGTGGCAACGAATCTTTGATGAACGGCCCTCCACTGGTATAGTTCGCCACCCTAATACCACCCTGCGACAACTAGTGAAAGCAAGGGCCAAGAACCCAGATGTATATATACGACAAGATTGATCAACAAATAATTGAAGACCGGGTTACGCAATTCCGCGGTCAAACTGAGCGTTACCTCAATGGTGAAATACGCGAAGAAGAGTTTTTGCCGTTGCGTCTGCAAAACGGCCTTTACATTCAGCGCCTGGCGCCCATGCTGCGTATTTGCATCCCCTACGGAATGCTTTCCAGCAAGCAGCTGCGGGCACTGGCCGAAGTTACCCGCAAGTATGACAAAGGCTACGCCCATTTCACCACGCGCCAAAATATTCAACTCAACTGGCCGGCACTGGAAAATGTGCCCGACATCCTGGCTGATTTGGCCGATGTTGAAATGCATGCGGTTCAGACCAGCGGCAACTGCATTCGCAACTTCACGACCGACCAGTTCGCCGGTGTGGCCAAGGATGAATCCATCGACCCTCGCCCATACTGCGAAATCATGCGCCAATGGGCGACTTTTCACCCTGAGTTCGCCTTCCTGCCACGAAAATTCAAGATCGCTGTATGCGGCTCTGAGACCGATCGGGCAGCGGTTCGCTTTCACGATATCGGCTTAAACCTGATTCAAAATGAACAAGGTGAAACTGGATTCCAGGTTCTTGTCGGCGGTGGCCTTGGTCGTACGCCAGTAATAGGTAGCGTCATCCGTGAGTTTATTCCTGAGAAAGACATCCTGACTTATTTGGATGCCATTCTTCGCGTCTACAACCTAAACGGCGACCGCAACAACAAATACAAGGCTCGCATCAAAATTTTGGTTCGCGCACTCGGCCCTGAAGAGTTCGCCAAGCGCGTCGAAGCAGAATGGCAGCACATCAAAGATGGTCCGGCCACTCTGACCGAAGAAGAGATCGAACGCGCCAAGGGGTTTTTCACGGAACCCAATTACCAATCATTTGATGCTGATCAGGCAGAACAAGCTTTATCCGACCAGGCTTCACAGGACAAAGCTTTTGGCAGATGGCTTGAGCGAAATATTACGGAACACCGAGTACCCGGCTATCGATCAGTTACCCTGTCGCTTAAGCCCATCGGTGTACCTCCGGGCGACGTTACATCTTCCCAGCTAGACTCAATTGCTGACCTGGCCGATGAATTCAGTTTTGGCGAAGCACGATCAACGCATGAACAAAACATCGTTCTGGCGGATGTCGAAACAGCACGACTCTACGAACTCTGGCAAAAACTCAAACCACTCGGGTTTGCCACACCTACGCTAGGCACCCTTCTGGACATGATTTGCTGCCCAGGCGGCGATTTTTGTTCGCTAGCCAACGCTAAGTCCATTCCCATTGCCGAAGCAATCCAGCGTAAATTTGACGATCTGGATTACGTCTACGACCTTGGTGAGCTGGATTTGAATATCTCCGGTTGCATGAACGCCTGTGGTCATCATCACATCGGCGACATCGGCATTTTGGGTGTCGACAAGAAAGGCGAAGAGTTCTATCAGGTTCAGCTTGGTGGCTGTCAATCAAACAATGCACAGCTTGCCAAGGTTCTGGGGCCCGCCTTTAATCGTGACGAGGTCCCCGACGTTATTGAGAAGATTCTCAGCACTTTTGTCGAAAAACGCGTCGACGGTGAGAGCTTTAACGAGACCTATCACAGACTTGGGCACGACCACTTTAAGGAAGTTGTATATGCCAAAGATAATTAAAGACGCCGCTGTCATTGATGACAGCTGGCAAATGCCCGAGCTGGAAACCACCTCCGACCTGCCGGAAGGCCAGGTCCTGGTGTCTCTTGAATACTGGAATGCGAATCAAGAAGATATCTCGGAAGTCGCTGATCGAGTGGGATTGGTTTTGGAACCAACCGAAACTCCCGACCAGATCGAAGGCGACCTAAAGGCCATTCCGGTTATTGCAGTTAATTTCCCAATATTTGCCGACGGACGTGGGTTTTCCATTGGTCGTTTATTACGCGAGCGCTATGGCTATGAGGGGGAACTTCGTGCAGTGGGCTCCCCTATTCGGGATCAGCTCACTTATTTGAGCCGAGTCGGCTTCAATGCCTTTCAACTTGCAGAGCACTACAATCCGGAAGAAGCTCTGGCTTCACTAAACGACTTCAGTGACAGCTATCAGGTTGCAGTCGACCAACCAGTTCCTCTGTTTCGCCGAAAAAGTTAGACATTCGGGGCATATAGCCCCGAGTAACGCCTTAAGCGCTGATGTAAAACATCAGATAAAGAACACAAAAAACCAAAAAAACGCGCATATCAAACCCTTATTCTGGCAAGAGCGAAGTTACTCTATTGAACATCACCAGAGTCCCACCAAGAAGCCTTGGGATAAAGTATTTACAGCTATCCTCTGCTATACCAGGATTGATTCTTGCGAAATTCTCCCGAAAGCTTTGTGAACTAGTGGACAAACCCATCTAATCTATTGCGTTGTCACAGCATTCGACGTAAAAAGGAACCATGCTTACCGAGTATTTTTTTCTGGTGTTTACCGGGGCAGCGGTTTTGGCCTGCCTGGCCATGTACAGCCGTCAGCCGCTGATTATTACCTACATCGCACTCGGTGCCCTTATCGGCCCCTATGGTCTGGGCTATATTCAGAACGTTGAACTACTTAAGGAAGCCGCCGAAGTCGGCATTATCTTCTTATTGTTCTTACTTGGGCTGGACATGCAGCCCTCAGCCCTTGTCTCCGTTCTTAAAAAGGCCACCAATGTCACCCTGATTAGCTCGGCGCTCTTTGCTTTAATTGGCGGTACATTTGCCTGGTTTTGGGGTTTTAGCCCCACCGAATGCCTCGTAATAGGTGCGGCCATGATGTTTTCCAGCACCATCATTGGCATCAAGCTACTTCCGACAACTGTGTTGCACCATCGTCACAGCGGCGAACTCATGGTCGGGCTTTTGCTGCTACAGGATTTTCTGGCTATTTTTGTACTGATCCTTCTGCTCAGCGGCCAAACCGGCCAAATTGACTACATGACCCTCGGCAAGGCCGTGATTGCCGTTCCACTGCTGGCACTGGCTGCATGGCAAGTCACACAAAGGCTGCTGCTGCCTATCATGGCCAAGTTTGATCGCATCCAGGAATTTACCTTTCTGGTGGCTATTGGCTGGTGTATGGGCATGGCAGAACTTGCTCACTCCCTGGGTTTATCACTGGAAATCGGCGCTTTTATCGCTGGTATTACTCTGGCAACCAGCCCGATTTCCCAATACATCGCCCTCAGCCTGAAGCCTTTGCGCGATTTCTTTCTGGTCGTATTTTTCTTCGCCATCGGCGCTGGGTTTAATCTCGGCATGATCAGCGACATCTGGCTGCCCGCCCTAATTCTTGCCGCATTGATACTCGCCATAAAACCCACAGTTTTTACGTTTCTGGTGCGCAACAAAAGCGACTCAGAAGGTCTGGCCTGGGATATTGGCTTTCGCCTAGGGCAAATTAGCGAATTCTCGCTGCTGATTGTCTTCCTTGCGTTTGATACCGCCCTGATTAGTGAAAAGGCGTCCCTACTCGTTCAGGCAACAGCGATTATTACCTTCCTGGTATCCAGCTATATTGTGGTCTTTAACTTCCCCAACCCCATTGCCGTATCGGAAAAGCTCAGAAGGGATTGAAAATCCTCGTGCCGCAGCATAGGAACATTCGGATACGAATGAAATATCTTCTAATACTGCTAGCTTTGTCTAAAAACCAATAAAGACTAGAATGCCTTGAACACCGACCTGGCTAAGTATGATCTATGCGTCTTCCGCAAAATAAATACAACAATAAATATATGAATACTTCGACCAAGAAAGGCCACTGGATAGCGTTGCTACTATTTTTCACATGCGCACTATCTAACGCCCCACTCTCTTTCGCCCAAGATGACACACTGTCAGCCTTAAACCTACCCGAGAGACCAAATATCCTTTGGCTGGTTGTAGAAGATATGAGCCCGATTATTCCAGCTTATGGTGATAACACCATAGAGACTCCGGCAATTAGCGCACTCGCTGAAGAGGGGGTTAAATATACCAATGTGTATTCCACTTCTGGCGTGTGCGCTCCCAGCCGTGCTGCATTAGCGCTAGGAATGTACCCGTCTTCAATTGGTGCCAATCACATGCGCACAACATCAAATACTGAAGACACAGGCCTGCCCGCATATGAAGCTGTACCGCCAGCACAAGCGAAAATGCTCAGTCAGTATTTGCGTGAGCATGGCTATTACACGACAAACAATCAAAAAACGGATTACCAATTTCAGGCACCGAAAGCTGCATGGGATGAAAGCAGTCCATATGCTCATTGGCGAAATCGTCCTGAAAACAAACCTTTCTTTTCGGTATTTAACTTTACGACAACTCACGAATCCGGGTTGTTTGAACCCTATGGCATTCGCCAAATAGAATTTAGACATTACTTTTCAGATGATGCCGAAAGGATTTCAAACTTGCCTCATAACTTTTCAGCAAAAACGACTGAGCAAGAGACACCCCAACATTTGCCCAAGGATACTGATTTTTCTATCCCTCCATATCTACCCGACACACCTTTGTTTCGTCGCGATATGTGGAAGATGTATAACAACCTTGCGGAAACGGACAGACAAATTGGGGCAATTATTCAGCAACTAAAAGATGATGATTTATATGAGGATACTATTATCTTTTTCTATGCTGACCACGGCGGCCCTTTACCTCGGCAAAAAAGGCTAATCTACGACAGTGGTCTTAAGGTGCCGATGATTATTAAGTTCCCTAAAGCACAAAATGCAGGCACAGAAGATGATCAGCTTGTTAGTTTTATCGATTTTTCTCCTTCAACACTGGCATTAGCTGGCCTTGATGAACCGGCCTACATGCATGGGCGCGATTTCATTTTAAGTTCCGACCAGCCAAGAAAATATATTCACGCTGCCGCGGATAGGTTTGACGGGTTCACCGATGTCATCCGGGCCACGAAAAACCAAAGGTATAAATACATTCGAAATTATCGGCCAGAGCAAGGATATTATTTGCCCGTTGTCTACCGTGAAAGAATTCCCACCATGCAGGAACTGTTGCGTCTTAAAAAAGCCGGGGAATTAAACGAATATCAGGCGCAGTGGTTTAGAGAGAGCAAACCAGTTGAAGAGCTGTTTGACACCATTGCGGACCCGCACGAATTGAATAACATTGCAGAAAACCCCGAATACAAAGAGATTCTTGACGAATTAAGCCAGGAACTTGATCGCTGGCTAGCCGATATTGGAGACATGCCAAACCTTCCTGAGAGGCAACTGATTAATCAATTGTGGCAAGGCAGTGAACAACAGCCAATAACCTCAGCTCCAGAAGTCCATATGAGTGATGGCGTAGTTAGCATCCAAAGCGAGACCAACGGTGCGTCCATCGCCTATAAAATCATCAAAAATAAAGAGTCACCGGAATCCTGGGCAGTCTATCAGGGCCCTTTTAAGGCTGAATCTGGAACTGAAATCAGAACAGTGGCTCATCGAATTGGATATCAGGAAAGTAGTGAAATCATACACTTGGTAGAATAATTAAAATCAGCAAATCAGGTAACCTAAATTGAAAAACAACGTATTTA
>JAURLY010000017.1 GCA_030830945.1 Gammaproteobacteria bacterium
ACTCTGCGTGTGCGTTTGTCTGCCATCTCTTAGCTCCCGGTCTTGAACGTCTGGTTTTGCTGAAATTCAGGAAAACCAATTTCCGCGTGCTCCGTTACATCCAGGCCTCGTTGCTCATGCAATGAGTCGGAACGAAGTCCCATGACCTTGCTGATCATAAAGTAGACTAGGAAGGAGACCGGGAATGCCCAGAGGAAGCCAGCGCCAATACCGATCAACTGAACGACGATTTGGTCGACATTGAACAGGTCGCCTGTAACAAACATACCGGCGGCAAGCGTTCCCCATGCACCGGAAAATCCGTGAACAGAAACGGCAGCGACCACATCATCCACCTGTAATTTGAGCAGGAGGTCATTGCCCAAGACACATATGATTCCGCCAACAAAGCCGGTAATCAGGGCAAATTCGATGGTCATCGAGGCGCAGCCTGCGGTGATGGCTACCAAGCCTGCCAAACTGCCATTAACCACACTGGTCATCAACACGGGTTTGCCGCGCAGTACGAAGGTAAGAATACTGCCCAGGGCACCGGCGGAAGCCGCCAGATGAGTATTGATTGCAATCGAAGCAATTTCCGGAACTGCTGCCAGCGTACTTCCCGGGTTAAAGCCAAACCAGCCGAACCAAAGGATAAAGCCGCCAATGCCGACCAATGTCAGATTGTGTCCCTGGATAGGACGAGTCTCGCCAGTGCGTTTATCAAATCGGCCAAGCCGGGGGCCTACGGCAATGATCCCTGCCAGTGCACACCAGGCACCAATTGAGTGCACCACGGTTGATCCGGCGAAGTCAATGAACCCTAGTTGGGCAAGCCAGCCATCGCCATTCCAGACCCAGCTTCCGTAAATAGGGTAGACCAGGGCAATCAACACAGCGGCGGACAAAATATAAGAGTTGTATTTGGTTCTTTCGGCCATGGCACCGGAACAAATGGTTGCCGCCGTCGCTGCAAACATTGCCTGAAAAAACAGGTAGACATAGTCAAAGGCTGTATCTCCCTCAAGGCCAAAGCCGGAGAAACCATAAAAGCCTGTCGTGTTTTCACCGAACATCAAGCTATAGCCAATAAGCCAGAAGATGACACTGGCCATACAGACATCAGTGTAGTTTTTCATCATGACGTTGACGGCGTTTTTTGCCCGTGACATGCCGGTTTCCAGCAGGGCAAAGCCTGCCTGCATAAAGAAGACCAGTACGCCCGCAACTAACACCCAGACAATGTCCAGATGGTCCTTAAGGCTATAAATCGTTTCTTGTGCTTGAAGGAGGGGTGAAAAAAGAAAGAGCGAAAAAAGAGCTAGGTAAAACTTGCGCCTAGTCATAGGTATATTCCTGTGTAGTTTGAACCTTCGTTCGCTAAACTATGTTTGCCTGTGAAACCGAGTAGCGAATCGCATTTCGGTCCCTAGGTATAAGCAATACCTATGCCATTCTGGGCATGTTATGAGAGATGCATCACAGAAAAGTTTTTATTTTAGGTGCTCGGTTGTGGGCGGGTGTGAATGTAGTAATACCATCCCCCCAGTGCGGCAATACCATTACCAATAGTTGCGCCGGCAAAGATGCCCGGGATTCCAAACAAATGCCCGCCAAGCCAGGCGAGTGGGATATAGAGCAGCAAAATTCGTATCAAGCTCAATATCAGCGTGCGTTCCGATCGGTGTTGGGCGTTAAATGCCGTATTCAGTACAACGATAATTCCGTAGAACCCCAGTCCCAACGGCATGATCCAAAGATAGATTCGGGCGACCTTAACAATCTCCGGGTCTGTGGAGAAAACCTGTGCGAGCCACCATGCGCCCCCGACAAAAATTACAAAAACCCCGAATTGGAACTTGAGAATGAATTTGACACAAAGCACCAGCGATTCATGAGCTCTTTCTAAATTTCCGGCGCCCAGATTTTGGGCCATAAACGGTGAAAGTGCGGCAGTAATCGCAAAGGGGATGACCAGACTGAATACTTCGATACGGTTCCCTGCGCCCAGGCCAGCAACGGCGATTTCCCCGTACTGGGCAACAAAGGCCGTCAGGGCTGCAGCGGCAGCGGGGGTCATCATATTGGCAACGGAAATGGGCACGCCTGTCTTGAGCATTTTTTGCCAGTGCCTGTAGATAACGTCAAATGGGGGCATGCTAAAGGTGATCAATTTCTCACGCGCATAGAGAAGGTAGAACCCGGCAAAAAAGCCAATTACCCAGGATCCGGCTGTCGCCCAGGCAGCTCCAGCCACGCCCATGGCTGGTATAGGGCCAAAACCAAAAATAAGGATGGGATCCAGGATGACGTTGATCAGCCCGCCCGCAATCATCAATATGCTGGGCCATTTGGTATCGCCGGTGGCACGTATGGCTGAGTTCCCAACCATGGGAATGACCATCAAGCCGAAGCAAATGTAGTAGATATCCATGTACTCGTGGATAAGGGGTAACGTCAGCTCACTGGCCCCCAGTAGGCGGAACAGGGGATCGATGGTAAAGAACCCGGCGGTAGACACAGCCAGGGTTAAAACTACCGTAAACATGAGACTGTCTGTGGTCAGACGCGCTGCCTGATCGTGGTCGCCCCGACCAATGGCACTGCCAACCATGACGGAAGTGGCGACACTGAGACCGATGATCAGGTTAAACAGCATCATAGTGACTGGTAGGGTAAAACTGATCGCAGCCAGTTCTTGCGATCCCATCATCGAGACAAAGAAAATGTCCACGGCACTAAAAGCCATCATGCAAAAAATGCCAATGACCATAGGCACTGTCATTCGGTACAGGGTGTTTCCTATTGGCCCGTGCAGAATGTCCTGAGAGGTTACACGCAAGAGATAATTTCGCTCTGTTTGGTCTTTGAAAGATTTTGTCGGCGAGGGATCATAACAGCCTGTGAAGGTCTACAAGATTGAGATTAGTTAAAAATTGGTTTTTCCTTGATTTTGGACAGTATAGTGACGACTCAACGGTGATATTCACTGGGGGAACAGATGAAAATATCTGGAAAAATAGTTGGGCACTTATCTTTATGGGCACTCACGCTTGGATGCTGTATGCCTCTTTTGGCCGCGCCGGCCAGCATTGATCTTGCCGTCGAGACAACCTATAGCGACAATTTGTCTGAGACTGAAGATAGTATGGATAACCCGATCGAGGGGTCCATTAGCGTGTGTCGGCTGCGTTGCATAAAACGGTTGTGCTGTCCGAAAAGTTTTCCATGATGGGCCGGATCGGGCTCGGTTATCACCAGTATCATATTGATCAGTCAGCGGATTATTGGAGTGCCAGCGCCGCGATTGCTGCTAACTTCAGGCCGTTTTCAGATTTTTACCTCCCTTATTTTAAATTTAGTCTCAGTGCCCGCGAGCAGAAATACCGCAATGAATTTCACCCTGATCAGATAGTGCGGGCCAAATTCAGTGTTAATAAACAATGGACACCGAACCTGCTGCTATCGGCAGGATTTGCAGCGCGCGAGGGCTATGATGAGTGGCCTGTGGTCGACACGGTTAACTTCGGCTATTGGGACACTAGCCTGCGCGAAATATTCATGGGTATGGATTTACGCGTAAAGGATTTGATCCTTTATGGGGAAGTGTCCTGATCGGAAGGAGACCTCATCTGGACTGTGTCGCAGGGAGCGGATTACGTTGGTTTGCTATGGGATGAGAATACTCAAATAGATAGCCTCGAAATGGGTGTCAATATCCCACTATCTTCGCACTCGGCTTTGGATCTACAGGGAAGCTTTTCCCAGACCCGGTACTCCGGCAGTAAAATGTACAATAAAACTTCGTTATCGCTTGCTTATATGCATCGATTTTCTCTTTAAAGGAGCCTCCGTGAGCAATCAAGAATTTGATCCAGAATCGCCTTATAACCAGGCTCGCAGAAAATGGTTGGTAAAAGCGCTTGAATTAGGTGTTTTTGGCGCGGGGGCAATGGCGATTGCCCCGGTCGTGTCGGCACAACTTGCCAGTCCACGACCGCCGTCGGTTCGGCCCACACAGAGTTTTTCCCGAATTGAGGGAGAGGTCTGGGTGAATGCACAGATCGCAACGATGCAAACACCGGTGCAAGCGGGAGATTCCGTAGAGACCGGACCGAATTCCCGTGCATCATTTGTCGTCGGGGAAGACGCTTACATGCTGCGTTCAAATGCCCAGCTGCGCATATTGCGGACACAACCGAGATCGCAGACGTCTAACTTGATAGAAGAGGGGATTGAATTGCTTAAAGGGGCGGCCCTGTTTGTTTTTGGCCGTCGCGAAGAGCAGCGCGTTAGGGTTTCTACACCCTATGCTACGCTTGGCATTCGGGGCACCGGTCTTTATCTGGATGCAGAGCCAAACAGGACTTATGTCTGTCTATGTTACGCGAGGCAGATTTGGAAGTGGCGGCGGACCCAGCCTATAACGAATATTTGGAATCTTCCCATCATGATATGCCCAAGTATATAAATGCGAGTGGATCTGCCGAACTGGTCGAAGCGGCGCCTTTCAAGGATCACTCTGATCTTGAGCTGGCTATTCTGGAAGATCTGGTAGGGCGTTCAGTGCCATTTCCTCTTGATGAATCCTACGATTCGCCTAGAAGACAGGACTATTAATTTCAGCGAATAAGTTGTTGTCGTCGCCATAGCACCATGACGATTAATACCACGCAGCCTGCCGTCATCACCAAATGAAATAGCATGTTGGTGGCGGTCCATGACTCCAGCGCCAACAGCCCAAAAATGTTTCGCAGGATAAACAAGGCAAAGAAACTGACATTTTCCTGGTGTGGAAAAACATAGGCCTTGCGCAAGGTTGGGCCAAAAGCCAGTGTATCTACGAGGGTCAAAATCACAACGGCCCAGAACGGATCAGATGACAGATACCAAACCGGCAGGGAAACCAGTGAGGCGATAAAAAACCCCCAGTCACTGCGGGTAATTTCGGTGTCACCACGCTTGAGAAAGGCCAGCCAGGCAATATAAAAAGTGATCAGGGCAGAAAGGCCTGTGGGCCATGCGCCCGCACCGCCTTCAGATTTCAGTTGTGCCAGGAAAACAATAAATGTGGTTATTCCCCAAATAATCCATGAAAACGCATGCGGGCGGGTTTGGCCCCGGTAGATCGTCCAGATGTAAGGTGCAAAAGCCACCAGGGTGAGCAGGGATGAAATCCCTGCATAGATCAGCTTGAGCTCAAGTGAGGGGTTCACTACGCATAGTCTTGTATGCTTGGACAGGAGCAAATCAGGTTCTTGTCACCGTAGACATTATCGACGCGAGCAACAGGCGACCAGTATTTGTTCATTTTCAAATAGTCCAGTGGATAGGCTGCGGTTTCACGACTGTAGGCGTGCGGCCATTCGCTAACGCATAGTTTTTGCGCGGTATGGGGAGAGTTGACCAGTGGATTATCATCTTGAGGCCATTCGCCGCGTTCTACTTTAGCAATTTCTTCGCGAATGCAAATCATTGCATCGCAGAATCTGTCCAGTTCAGCCTTGGATTCACTTTCTGTTGGTTCGATCATCAGGGTCCCGGATACCGGAAAGGACATGGTTGGGGCATGAAAACCAAAATCTATCAGCCGCTTGGCAACGTCCTCTACGCTGATTCCAGATGACTCCTTGAGTGGGCGCAAATCAATAATGCACTCATGGGCCACTCGATTATTCGTGCCCGAGTAAAGTACGGGAAAGTGTGGCTTCAATCTTTCGGCGACATAGTTCGCGTTGAGGAT
>JAURLY010000176.1 GCA_030830945.1 Gammaproteobacteria bacterium
ATGAAGCCTTAGACCTTCATCTGCATCGCAGGAAGATGTTGCGATTCGTGTGGGTCGTTATAGGAGCGCTTCTGCTAGTGGCATTTATGTTGCCACAGGTGACCGACAGGGATCCATTGTTCCCGATTCAGGTGCAGGCCTTATATCTGGTTTATTTAATATTTTGTTATGTCGTTTCGCGCTGGCAACAATTTTTTTGGCTGGCCCCCTATCTACTTTTAAACGGCTTGCTGGTTATGCTTCTCTCAGCCTGCCTAACACAGGATGGCATCAACACACCGGCCTCGCATTTCATAGCTTTTATTCCTTTGCTCTGCGCTTTAACCATGACAAGTCAGGCCGCCGTTTTTCATTGCGCACTAGTCGCCCTTGCTATCGCGTTTATCACGATAATCGAACCCAACTTTCAAATCAGGAATGCCAGTACCACAGATTTACTCAGCGGCGCTACGCTCATTACCAATTCCATAGTGGTCGCCACCGCTGGGATATATATTAGCAAACATCATGAAAAACTGATGAAGGCTTTAAAGGGGAAGTCCAGCTTTGATGAATTGACCGGATTGCCCAACCGTTACTATCTTCGCAATCAACTTAAAGACCGGCTGGCGCGTTCTCAAGAGCAATCTGCTGATGCTCCCCTGGTTATGGCATTTGGCATTGATGATTTTCTCGAATATAACGACACAAAGGGTGAAGATGCTGGCGACGATCTTCTATTGAATGCGGCACACGCCATCTCTTCACTTTTACCCAAAGACAAAGACGTTTCCCTGGGCCGCAGCCATGGTGACGGTTTAATGGCCGTTTTTGATCATCTTTCACAAGAAGAACTTCAGTATATTTCCAGCAAAGTACAAGCGGGTTTTAAGGCACTAAATCTGGAAGGCATAAATCAAGAGCCGATGACGATCAGCATTGCTGTTGTGGAATTTGACAAGGAAAACCTGCCTACAAGCCCGATATCCGCACTGCGATCGGCCCATCAGTATCTGACAAAACTTCAATCCCAGGGCTCAGAGCGTATTGACCGCTTTGATCACTAAACAGTATGCCTGGACGATTTGCTAGCAAGGTTATCCCCAATCCGGAGTGGACTGATTTTTTAAAGATATGGCCGGATATCGATTACGGCTACAACGTCTCACCCGGGCAAACAGTCGCCGCATTTCGTTCTCCGGCAGGCAAGGCGATGCGGTGGGGGTTGATCCCTCACTGGTCAAAAGAGTTTTCTTCGGAATATGCTACGTTTAAAGCCCAGCTTGAAACTATTCACGAAAAACCTGCTTTTCGCGATGCCTGGGAAAAGCATCAACACTGTCTCATCCCAATGCTGGGCTACTATGAGTGGAAAGGCCCCAAAGGCAACAAACAACCATATTTTATTCAGGCGGCAGACAAAAAAGGACTCGTCGTCGCCGGGATCTATGACAAATGGGGCAGCGAAGGACTGTATTCATGCACCATGATTACACGCCCGGCACACGAAGCTATAAAATACATTCACCCGCGAATGCCCGTATTGCTATCTCCAAAACAGGCGACACATTGGTTATCCCAGAAACCTGACAATAGGCAATCCTTGCTAATGGATCTCGAATCTCCACAATTAATACACTACCCGGTTAACAAAGAAGTCGCCAATGTGCTCACAAACGGCAAAAGACTGATCGAACCAATTGAAATAAAACAGGAAAATTAAGTACCCAACATATGAATGATTCAGATGCCATGTTGCTAGAGGCAAAGGCCGCTTCCGATGAAAAAAACGAACCCAGGGCGCAAGGAATCCTGCTGAAATTATTGCGTGCTGAACCACACAACAGCGCCGCACTTTATATGCTTGGCGGCTCTTATTTCTGTGAAGCAAAATACCCTGAGGCAGCCGTTGTCTTCGAACAACTGGTGCTAATGTTCCCGGGAGATGGCAAAGCCTCAACCGGTCTGTACAACGCCCTTTGGAACCAGGGAAACCACATGGAGGCTGTCGCCGAAATCAAACGTTTCTTTGAAAACGCCGACCCGACATTAGAGCAGGACGCTATCCGCAATTACAAACGTATTATCGAAACACTCAGCGCCGAAGATAATTCGCCACCCAACTGACAGAACACGGATCATTCGGGCCTGCTTAATCCCGATCAGCTCGTCTTTTGGCAATATCCAACGCTGAGCAGAGTGCTTCGGCCCCATCCAGGATACGAGCACTGTGGCGGTGTAATAAATCCGGGTGAACCTCGAATAAATTATCTTTTTGAACAGCGTCCAGTGCCGTCCACCTTTGCCAGCGATTTATACGTTCTGGCTGCTCCCCCGGAACACCTGCCATCACAATGACTTCCGGGTTTCGTTGCAAAATCGATTCCATGCTGACTTTGGGGACCAATGGAATCGCATCGGAGAATATATTGCTTCCACCGCACATTTGTATGACGTCCGTTATCAAGTGTTGTCCATTTACTGTCATCTGTGGCTCATGCCAAATCTGGTAATAAACGGATATCCCGGGATGGGACAAATGCATTTCCCGAAGCGCCTCCAGCCGATTGAAATAGTTCTGTGCAGCAGCTTCGCCTTCCTCTTTATGACCGCTTATTTCACCAATCCAGCGCAGGCTTTCGCCAACGTCTTCCAGAGTATGAGGGGCATAGCTTTCCACCCGAATACCAAGATCGCGCAATCGATCCATGGCGTCAGAACTATTTCCGCCCTGCCAACCTAAGGCCAGTGTGGGTTGTAAGGAAATAATTTGTTCGTAGTTGAGTTTATCGTGCGAACCAATGATCGGGATTGAATTGGCTGCTTCCGGATAATTGCTAAAGCTCATGACACCCACAACCTCATTCCCGGCCCCCACAGAAAACAGAAGCTCGGTAATGTGCGGGGCCAAACTAATAATCCTTTCTTCAGCCTCAACCGATGCAAACCCAACAACAAACAAGCACAACAATTTGCAAATAACGCTCATCAGTCCCTACTCAAGTCTTTACACGGTCAGTCGCTGTGAAGGCCAGATGCTTTTGGCCGGTAACGGAATCCTGAATAAACTCGGCATCCACACCAAAACTCTGTCGAATGTTGCTACTGGTGAGCACCGACTCTGGTCGCCCAATTGCCTGCAACTGACCACAGCAGAGCATGGCAATACGATCAGCGCAGCTCATTGCCAGATTTAGGTCGTGCATCACTACCAGAACGGATATTCCCTGAAAGGCAATTTCGCGCAAGAGCTTAACAACCAACAACTGATGAGCGAGGTCGAAATTGGACGTTGGCTCGTCGAGCACCAACAGGCGCGGATGTTCGACGGGTGTCCATATCTGGGCCAATACCCGGGCCAGCTGAACCCGTTGGCGCTCACCTCCAGACAGACTGGGATAAACGCGATCAGCCAAATACCCAACACCGAGATAAGCCAGCACTTGCTCAACAACCTGTGAGTCAATGAGTTGGCCGGTCGAATGGGGAATGCGCCCCAATGCCACAACTTCCCTTGCTGTGAAAGGAAAGTCCAATACTGATTGTTGGGGCATAAATGCCATGTGCACGGCCAGTGCTTCCAGAGGCCAATCGGCCATTGGAGCATTATTAAATGCTATTTTCCCGCGAGAGAGCTGTTGCTCACCTGAGATAGCTCGAACCAATGTACTTTTGCCTGCCCCATTGGGTCCAACCAGCGCAATAACTTCGCCAGCCTCTACAGACATGCTGACTTGATCCAGCAAGGTCACTCCCTCAATATCTACGCCTACCGAGTCAATTTGAAGTACCGGATGACTTTTAGCGTGCACTTACTGTCTGCCTCAAAAGATAAACAAAGAAGGGCACACCCAAAAAAGCGGTGATTACCCCGACCGGTAATTCTGCTGGTGCGATTACCAACCGCGAAAGCAAATCAGCCAACATCAGCATTATTGCGCCCATAATCCCGGATGCCAGAAGCAGGCTGCGATGATCCGGCCCGGAGATCAGTCGCACCATATGCGGCACAATCAGACCAACAAATGCGATGGTTCCCGCCAGGGCAGTTGAGACCCCGACTCCCAGTGCTGCCAGGACAATAATTCGGCGTTTTGTAGCCTGGACATTAACGCCTAGATGTCTTGCCTCAGATTCTCCCAAAAGTAGCGCATTCAGATTACTCGACTGGTTCCGCAAGAAAATCAAAAAAAGCACCAGCATTGCCAGGCATAGCCAAACCCGATTCCAGTTGGCCAAATCCAGATTCCCCATTTGCCAGAGGCTCATTCGACGCAACATCTCGTTATCCGCCATAAAGCTCATGAGGTTATTCAATGCCGCGGCCAAAGCACCAATGGCAATACCGACCAGCAACATAGTCGGAACCGATGTGCCTCTGTAGGGAGAAGTAGAAAGCCGATAGACCAAAACCACAGCGCCAGCACCGCCAAGAAATGCACCAATGGATATTAAGGAAAGTCCACTCAAGGTAGATATTGAAAGCCATCCACCAAAGGCACCGGCCAAATAGCCTCCAAACATTATTGCCACACTGGCACCAACTGAGGCACCTGCACTCACTCCGATAAGGCTGGGATCTGCCAGGGGGTTTCGAAATAACCCCTGCATAACCGCTCCGGAGATTGCCAAAACAGCTCCTACCAATGCTGACAAGAGCGCGCGAGGAATACGGATTTCACGCAGGATAAGTGCAGACTGGGAGTTATCATTGCTGAACAGGCTTGTCAGCGGGAAAGAGACCGG
>JAURLY010000177.1 GCA_030830945.1 Gammaproteobacteria bacterium
AAGATGATTCACTTGGGCAAAAACACCAAGTCGACCATTATTTCCAAAGGTATTTCGGCGGGCAAAAGTTCCAATGCATACCGAGGTCTGGTGCGAATCAATTCTGGAGCCGAAGGCGCACGTAACTATACCCAGTGCGATTCGCTGCTCATTGGTGACCGGTGCTCTGCACATACCTATCCTTATATCGAGAGCAAGAATGCGTCTGCCGTAATAGAGCACGAAGCAACCACATCCAAGGTGAGCGACGACCAACTTTATTTGTGCCAGCAGCGGGGTATAGAGACCGAAAAGGCGGTATCTATGATCGTTAATGGTTTCTGTCGCGAAGTATTTAAAGAGCTGCCCATGGAGTTCGCTGTCGAAGCAGGAAAACTGCTCGAAGTGAGTCTTGAGGGTTCAGTTGGTTAGAGGCCGTTCACACTAATTGCATCACATCTGCTGGATGTCATTTTTTTTCTCCAGCGAGCGCAAAAGTTTAATTTAGTGACTTTTTAGCCACAACAGATGTAATGCAAATATTATGAACAGGCCCTGATAATGAAATTATCTGGAGAAAATATGCTGTCTATTAACGACCTGCACGCAACAATCAATGGTAAAGAGATACTCAAAGGTCTGACGCTAGACGTTAAACCTGGCGAGGTCCACGCCATAATGGGTCCCAATGGTGCAGGTAAAAGTACGCTGGGTCACGTTATGGCTGGGCGCGAAGGCTATGATGTGACCAGCGGAACGGTTGAAATGCTAGGCAAAAACCTGCTGGAACTAGAGACGGAAGAGCGTGCTCATCTGGGACTGTTCCTCTCATTTCAGTACCCTATCGAAATTCCTGGTGTGAGTAATATGGAATTTCTCAAAGCCTCTGTGGACTCTATTCGCGAGGGGCGAGGTGAAGAGGCAATGGACTCTGTCAGCTTCATGAAGAAAGCACGTGAAGTAAGCAAGATGGTTAACCTCAATCCGGATTTCCTTAAGCGTGGCGTTAACGAAGGCTTTTCTGGCGGCGAAAAGAAACGCAACGAACTGTTACAGATGATTCTGCTGGAACCAAAGTTGGCCATCCTTGACGAGACTGATTCGGGGCTCGATATTGATGCTTTGCAGGTCATCGCCGATGGTGTCAATCAGATGCGTTCTGCTGAGCGTTCCTTTGTTCTGATTACTCACTATCAGCGGCTGCTTGACTACATTGAGCCGGATTTTGTCCACGTTCTCGCCGATGGTCGTATCGCCAAATCAGGCGATAAAACATTAGCGCTGGAACTCGAAGCCAAGGGTTATCATTGGCTTAAGAGTGGGCCAGACACTGGCGGTCAGGCTGCTTAAATGTCTCAGCCGGTTAGTGAATTCATTTTGCAAGCTTCACAGCTCTATGCTGCCCAGCAGAATTGGCTGCAGCCTGTTCGCGAGCGCGGTTTGGAGCAGTGGCGGGTCTCAAAATTTCCCAATCGAAAAACCGAAAACTGGAAATATACATCTCTCAGGATGCTGGAGCAGGGTGGCTATCTTACCGAAACTGCCTTTAACGAAGAGTCTTCTGATCTTTCCAGTTATTTTGATATTGCTGGAATTGATGGTCCAAGAGTCGTTTTTGTCGATGGTGTTTTTTCACCGGAGCAATCCAGCCTCGATTTGCCAAAAGGAGTTTGTTTAACGACCTTCTCTGAAGCGGATAAAGCCCAGCGTGAACAGATTCTCGATTATTTGGGCAAATCAGTCGCTTATGAATCGAGCCCTTTTGCCTATTTGAATGACAGTTGGCTGACCGATGGTCTCTTCATCTGCGTTGCCGCCAATCAACGTCTTGAAACCCCCATTCATGTTGTTTATCTGACCCGTTCGCAGGATCGTAGCTTCAGTGTTAATCAACGCTTTTTGGCCGTTCTGGAAACTGGTGCAGAAGCATCTTTGATCGAGCACTTCTGCAGTACCGATTCGCCCCAAAACAGTTTTACCAACTCAGTGACAGAGTTTGTTGTTCAGGCAAACGCCAAATTGACGCACTATCGACTGCATCTCGAACAGGAACAGGCGCTGCATATTGGTGGCATACATGCCAGCTTGCAGCGTGATGCACAGTTGAATAGTTTTCAGATCGCTACTGGGGGCATACTAAAACGTCTGGATGTCGATATTTCGCTGGTCGGTGAAGGAGCGCATTGCGAATTGAGTGGTGTCTATCTACCGCGAGGTAAACAACTTGTGGATTTTCATACTGCAATGCGTCATATGGTTCCCAACTGCACCAGTAACGAGATATATCGTGGCATAGTTGCCGATCAGTCGCGCGCCGTGTTTAACGGGTTGATCTATATTCACCCGCAGGCGCAGAAGACGTCAGCCCAGTTGAGCAACAAGAACTTGTTGACCAGCGATCAGGCTGAAGTGGATACCAAGCCCGAATTACAGATTTATGCCAATGACGTACAGTGCGCTCACGGTGCAACCGTTGCACAGATCGACGAGCAACTACTTTATTATCTCTGTTCACGTGGCATTCAGCGGAAAGAGGCGGAAGTGCTGCTCAGTTTTGGGTTTATTAACGAGCTGCTAAATTGCCTGGACGATCAATCCGTTCAAGCGTATCTGAGACCAATTCTGGCGAAGATGTTTGCCAAGGATCCTGAACTGGCGAGGCACCTTGTATGACGTCGATCGCTTCATTGGAAACCTCGGGCTTTGATGTCGAATCAGTTCGAAGGGATTTCCCCATTTTGGGCCAACAGGTGAATGGGCGACCACTGGCCTATTTGGACAATGGCGCAACCACCCAGAAACCGCTTAGTGTGATCAACGCGGTTGATTATTTCTATCGCAACGACAACGCCAATGTTCACCGGGCGGCTCATGTATTGAGTGATCGAGCCACACAGGCATTTGAACAGGCTCGTGCCAAAGTCGCACAATTTATTAACAGCCCGGAAGCTGAACAGGTTGTCTGGACGCGTGGAACTACCGAAGCCATCAATCTGGTTGCGGCCACTTGGGGAGTCTCCAATATTAAGGACGGTGACCGTATTCTGGTTAGCGTGATGGAGCATCACTCCAATATTGTTCCCTGGCAGTTACTTGCAGAAAAAGTCAATGCAGAAGTAATACCTGTTGCAGTTTCACCGAAAGGCGAGCTGGAAATGGATGCGCTGACCGAATTGCTCGATGATCGCGTAAAGATGGTTGCCATTGGTCATGTTTCCAATGCACTGGGAACGGTGAATCCTGTTAAGGAAATCGTCCAGCTTGCTCATGCTGCTGGAGCAAAAGTTCTGCTTGATGGCGCGCAAGGGCCATCGCATCTGACTATCGACGTACAAGAGTTGGATTGCGATTTCTACGCATTCTC
>JAURLY010000178.1 GCA_030830945.1 Gammaproteobacteria bacterium
AATGTAGCCGCAATGCATAGTTTCCGGCTTTTTCAATCTTCACGACACGCACATGCTGTTTGCCAATAGGTAGTGTGCCGCCCTCTTTACCATGTCCCTGAACTTCTGCGCTGGGTGAATTAACGCGCAAGTATTCGGCTTCAAGTCTAGCTGGCGCACTGTCCGAATATTCCAGAACCAGCAATTTACCCTGGTCACGCAGCAATACTCTTTGGGGGACATCTTTCATAATTGGCTCATAGAATGAAGCGGGAGAGATCTTCGTCAGTCGCCAGGGCGGCCAGCTTGTCATTTACATACTGTGCATCAATAGAAATTGTTTGACCTTCCATATCTGGTGCTTCGAAAGATAAGTCTTCGAGCAGTCGTTCCATCAAGGTGTGTAGACGACGCGCGCCGATATTTTCGGTAGATTCATTCACCTCAAAAGCCAATTCAGAAATTCGACTAATGCCATCCTGCTGGAATTCTATATTAATCCCTTCCGTTTTAAGTAAGGCACCATACTGAACACATAGAGAGGCGTCCGGTTCAGACAGGATTCGTTGAAAGTCGTTAGAGGTAAGTGCTTTAAGTTCTACCCGAATAGGTAATCGTCCCTGTAGTTCCGGGATTAAGTCCGAGGGTTTGGATAGGTGAAACGCGCCGGAAGCAATAAACAGGATATGATCAGTCTTAACCATGCCGAATTTGGTGGAAACAGTTGAGCCTTCGATAAGCGGCAGCAAGTCTCTTTGGACACCTTCTCGCGAAATATCTGTTCCGCCGCCCTCACCTCTTTTGGCGACTTTGTCTATTTCATCAATAAAGACAATCCCGGTTTGCTCGACAAGATCAATGGCCCGGACTTTGATGTCTTCTTCGTCTATCAGGCGCGCCGCTTCCTCATCGCGTAACTGTTTGAGTGCTTTGCCAACCTTGATTTTGCGATGATGTGTGCGGTTTTTGCCCATGTTGGAAAACATGTCCTGCAGTTGCCCTGCCATATCTTCCATTCCCGGAGGAGTCATGATTTCCATGCCGACTTTGGGCGCCTGGAGTTCAATTTCGATTTCCTTGTCGTCAAGCTCGCCCTCACGCAGTTTTTTGCGGAAAACCTGACGAGTATTGTTGTCTTTATCCGTTTCTTCACCGCCTCTGGCACTTGGCAGCAGGGCATCAAGAATGCGCTCTTCGGCGGCATCCTCAGCCTGGTTGGAGACACGTTTCATTTGCTCTTCACGCAGCATTTTGATGGCGACATCCACCAGGTCACGAATGATCGACTCAACGTCCTTGCCAACATAACCGACTTCGGTAAATTTGGTCGCTTCAACCTTTATGAACGGGGCTTTGGCCAATTTGGCTAGTCGGCGGGCTATCTCGGTTTTGCCCACGCCAGTTGGGCCAATCATTAGAATATTTTTGGGGTGAACCTCGGCGCGGAGCTCGCTGTCCAGCTGCATTCTGCGCCAGCGGTTTCGCAAAGCAATAGCAACGGCTTTCTTGGCTTCATCTTGGCCAATAATGTGGCGACCGAGTTCATGAACGATCTCGCGGGGAGTCATTTGTGACATCTCTATTCCCTAACTTCAGTGTGTGAGCTACAGCTCTTCAATGGTTCGGTTGTGATTGGTGTAAATGCAGATATCCGCCGCGATCTCCAGCGACCTTTCGACAATGTCCCTGGCATCCATTTCGGTATTGTCCAGCAGAGCTCGGGCAGCAGACTGGGCGTAGGGGCCACCAGAGCCTATGGCGATTAGGTCGTCTTCAGGCTGGATGACATCCCCGTTGCCAGTAATGATCAGTGAGGTTTCCGCGTCAGCAACAGCTAATAGGGCTTCCAGTCGACGTAACATACGGTCAGTTCGCCAATCCTTGGCCAGCTCAACGGCGGCTCGGGTAAGTTGGCCCTGATGTTGCTCAAGCTTGCTTTCAAAGCGCTCGAAAAGGGTAAAGGCGTCGGCAGTACCGCCAGCAAATCCGGCAATAACCTGGTCTTTATAAAGGCGGCGCACCTTGCGGGCGTTGCCTTTCATGACCGTATTCCCGAGGCTAACCTGACCGTCCCCGCCAATAGCAACCTTGCCATTGCGGCGAACTGAACAGATGGTGGTTCCTCTGTATTGCTCCAAAATATACCCTCTTGTGGTTTGCTAGTTCTGGTTAAACTGAATTTGGGGCAGAGAAGGGTTTTTCAAGAAAACTTCTTGAAAGAGTCAGGATTTTTCCTTGGTCAAGAGCAGGCTTTCTATTCCGTTCTCGAGCAGTGATGTACGTGCACTGGACATGGCCGAGTGATTCTCGAAAGGCCCAACAATCACCCTGTGCCAAACTTCGCCATTATGATTGAATTTGCTCACTTCGGCGTTGAGGTTTAACAAAATCAGCTGCGCCCGCAGGCTATCAGCATCTTCCGCCCTGCGAAATGACCCGGCCTGGAGAAGATAGATAAGGTCGGGAGAATCCAAGACCAGTTCGTCATCAGGAACCATGACTTCTATTTCGCGAAGGCGAGTATAAAAATCAATTACGGGCTCTCTGGCCTGGTCTATTGATGGGAGATTATTAGCGGCATCCGGCAAGTTTCGGGCGATTTCCTCAGGGTTGTCACCCAGAGACAAGAGAACCTGTACTCCCAAACAGAGAAGAACACCAAAAATAGTACCTATAAAAAATGGACGTGAGCCGCTGGAAGCGGGCTGTTCCTTTGTGCGTGAAGCGTTTTGCATGGAATTCTTAAGATGTCTGGTAGGTTAAACGATAACGCGAATTCTAATCCATTGTGAGTGGATCTATGTCAATTGCCCAGCGGATTTTACTAAAGCCCTTTAGTTGAGCGATTTGGTCTTCAAGTTTTGCTATTACTGCATGAAGTTCGCTGCGATTTTTGGCGAAAAACCGGATCTGGTATCGGTACCTTCCTGCTTTGCGCTCTATGATCGATGGCATCGGACCTATATGTTGTACGACTGAGTTTTTTAGGCTTTGTTCTAGCGTAGACATAAATTGGTTTACTGCCCTCAAGTCTATGCTGTTGGCATGTAAAGCAGCGGAATAACCAGCGGGTGGCAAGTTATATTGCTTGCGAGTTGCCAGAAGCTTTTGGGAGATTTTTTCATAGTTCTCGCTGCAAAGCTGTTCCAGCAAAGGGTGATCAGGTTGGGAGGTTTCCACCAGAATCTTGCCGGCACGCTCGCCCCGCCCAGATCTGCCGGCTACCTGGGTTAGGGTCTGGCTAAGATGCTCAATTGCTCGAAAATCATGACTGAATAATGCGGAGTCGGTGCCCAGTGCCACTACCAGGGATATTCCCGGAAGATGATGACCTTTGGTGATCATTTGCGTGCCTATCAAAAGTGCCGGGGTACCGGATTTGAGCTGATCGAGCTTTTCAGTAAGGGCATTTTTCCGTTGGGTGCTGTCGCGGTCGATTCGCAAGCAGGGAACCTGTGGGAAACTATCACCCAAAAATAGTTCCAGCTGTTGTGTTCCTACGCCTCGTGTTTCAAGCCTTTCCGAGCCACAGCAAGGACAACTTTTGGGGACAGTTAACCGTCCGTCGCAGCGATGACAAACCAATGCGATGGGCTGCTGGTGAATGCACATTTGGCTATCACATGCCTGGCACATGGCTGACCACGCACAGTTTGTACAAGCCAGTTTGGGAGCGTAGCCTCGCCGATTGAGGAAAATGAGAACCTGCCCCCCCTGGGATAACTCATTACCAATATGTCGTAAAACCTGACTGGAAACGGGCGCGGCTGAATGGGGGCTGGTCTGTACCAGCTGCCAGCTAGGCATACTTTTATTGGCAACCCGTTCATTCAGTTTTAACAATTGATATTGGCCCCGCTCGCTGTTGTAAAGTGATTCCAGGGAGGGTGTTGCGGAACCCAGGATAAGTTTGGCACCTGTATTTTTGGCGCGAATCAATGCCAGATCACGAGCGTTATAGCGAACTCCCTCGAACTGTTTGTAAGATAAATCCTGCTCCTCATCGATAACAATTAAACCCAGTTTGCTAAATGGAAGGAACACGGAAGAGCGGGTTCCAACGACAACAATAGATCGGTTGCCCGCACTTTGGTTCCAACATGAAACTTTGCCAGATTCACTGGTTGCGGAGTGATATCCCAGCACCGGTATGTTAAATCGAGCATTCAGTCGCTCCAGCATTTGGGCAATCAGCCCTATTTCAGGTACCAGAAACAAGATTTGCTTTCCTTCTTCAAGAACCTGTTGGGCTGCTTGTAAATAGACTTCAGTTTTGCCGCTTCCGGTCACTCCCTGCAGAAGAAAGGGGCCGTCGTGGCTTTGAATAGAGTTCAGTGCGCGGGATTGCTCTGGGCCTGGAGTAAGAGCGGTCTGGGCCATGAGTTCGTTTGATAAAGGCACCTCTGTAAGGGCCCTGACTAATCCCTTGTCGCGGAGAGCCTTAAGCAGGTGTCGACCAAAACCTGCAGCCAGTATGTCTTGGGTAGTCGATACGACCTCTCGATTTGTCATCCAATCCAGAAGTTGTTGTTGTTTAGGGGTGCTTTTAATTTGGTGGTCGATATTTTCGCAAGCTTCCCAGGATGTGTTCGTTTGGGTTTTGGCAGGTTTTCCGTCCAGTAAGCTTTTTGGCAAAGCAGTTGAGAGCACTTGTCCCAAGGGAGCGTGGTAGTAGCGGGCGGTCCAAAAAATCAGTTCGAGAAGCTCTGCCGGGAGCTTGCAGGTGTCGCTAATCCGACCCTGAACGTCCTTGAGCTTAAATTCTCTCGAGTCTGTTCCTTCGCCAATGATGATTCCGGTAATGACTTGCTTGCCCAAGGGGACACGAACGAGTTCGCCAGGCACCAGCGCCTGGCCTGTTTTGTTTAAGTAAGAAAGACTTTTGCCAAACTTGGTAGCGACAAGTACATCAACAATCTGTACGCCCACGCCAGAGCCTGGATCGGTAGGCGAAATGGGGTGTTTATTGACTGTTTCTGAAGACTGCATGATTGCTTGCTATCCGGGCGAATTCTGGTAACATCCGCGCCTCTTTTTTGCCCTACCGTGCCGTGTTCAGCAAGTATAAAGCGACTGAATGGCGGCACGACAACATAATGGCGAGGCTATAGACATGCAAGCAGAGATCCATCCTAAGTATCAGGAACTTACCGCTACCTGCAGTTGCGGTAATGTTATCAAGACTAAATCCACCCGCGGTGGCGATATTCACGTAGACGTGTGTTCCAGTTGTCACCCGTTTTACACCGGCAAACAAAAAGTTGTTGATTCCGGTGGTCGTATTGATCGCTTTAAGAAGCGCTTTGGTAATCGTGGCGGCGCTAAAGAAGCTTAAATTAAAAGCTTCCAAGAATTTAAAAAGGCTCCCCCGGGAGCTTTTTTTTTAATCAAAAAATGCTATGGAGGTCGTTAGAGTCCGGTTGGGAATTTCCAGATGGCCCTGATTCCTCAAGTGCGGTCGGCGTATTTTCCCTGAGAAAAAATTCAAAGATAGCATTGGTGTCTGAGGGTTGCGCGCGTTGACCGGTCTCAGGATCGACGCGGGCAATGACCAGTCCGGGAGGCTGGTCAAAGTATTTTTCTTCTTTTCCTTCCAGCGCAGTCTCCATAAATTCGATCCAGATAGGTAGCGCCGCAGTACCTCCAAATTCGCCAATGCCAAGCAAACTATTGTCATCGAAGCCTACCCAGGCAGTAGCAACCATGTCTTGGTTGTAGCCAGAAAACCAGGCATCCCTAGGGCCGTTAGTTGTGCCGGTTTTGCCGGCGATATCGTCTCTGCCTAGTGTAAGTGCGCGACGACCAGTACCTTTTTGCACAACATCTCGAAGTATAGAGTCAACAATAAAGTGAACTCTTGGCTCCAAAATGCGCTCGGCCTCAGGATATTCCGGTGCCTGCCCTTCTTGAGTGTTTCCGTTGATTAACAGGTCGTCCAAACTGATGATTTCATTGTTGTTGGAAGCGAATTGGTTGGCGCTATCTTTCTCATGTTGACAGAGATCATTGCAGACCCTTGGATGCATGGCGCGAAAAAGTACAGTGCCGTTGTTGTCTCGAATTTCATCAATTAGGTGCGCTTCCACTCGGAACCCCCCATTGGCAAAACCCGCATAGCCTTGAGCGATTTTCAATGGCGCAAGTGCCTCACTGCCTAGCGCGAGGGTCAGATTGGTTGCAAGATCGGAATCTTCAAAGCCAAATCGTTTCATGGTATTCCTGGCCGTACTTAGGCCCAGTTCGCGCAAAATGCGGATGGATACCAAATTCCGGGAGAAATACAGGGCTTCCCTTAATCTGGTGGGTCCATAGAACCTTCCAGAGTCATTTTCTGGGCGCCAAATATCTTCCAGGGCAGCATCCTCGAAGACGATAGGTGCGTCGTTAATTGTCGTCGCCGCGGTGAAACCGTTTTCCAAAGC